>DATEHD010000090.1:0-6181 GCA_035279765.1 Candidatus Krumholzibacteriia bacterium
ACCCTGGTTGCGCTCGACAAGACCCTGAGTTGGTCCGCGTCTGATTACGACGGCGATCTGGCCGACTTCGATGTATACCTTGGTACCTCGGCGAGCCCGCCACTGGTGGCCTCACATGTGCCCACGATGTCGTACCAGCCCGCCACCGTGCTGAATGAAGTCGCGCAGTATTACTGGAAGGTCGTCGCTCGCGACGCCGCCGGCCGCGAAACATCGGGGCCGGTCTGGCAGTTCACGACGCGTCCGTTCAATTCGCCCCCGACGGCGCCCACCATCGTCCAGCCCGAAGCCGGAGCGGTCGTGGCACCGCAATCGGTGAGGCTTGAGTGGCATTCGTCAGACATCGACAACGAGGCGCTGCGTTATGACCTTTACCTCGGCACCAGCACGCCACCACCGCTCTACCTTGCCAACAGTGCCTCACCCCTCGAGGTCATCGATGCACTGACGCCGGAGCAGACGTACTACTGGCGCGTCGTGGTGCGTGACACGTACGGCCACGTGGTGCCCGGCGAAATTTCGTACTTCTCGACGCACGAGTTTCCGCCCCTGTCGTTCTTTCCCAATCCTCCTACCGCCTCGACCGGCGTGTTGCCGGACGTGACGCTGTCATGGGGACCGGTCGTCCCGGACGGTGAACCGGCGTTCTATGAAGTGTTTTTCAGCCAGGGATCGACCGCCGACGCAAATGGGATCGTCGTGACGTCGCAGGAATTTCATCCGTCGGGTGTCGTGGCCGGGCAGGCGTATACATGGCGCATTCGCGCCCACGTGGGCTCACAGACCTGGAGTGGCCCCAACTGGCATTTCTCAACCGCCGCCGTGTTGGCCAATACGCCATCGAATCCGACACCTTCTTACGACGGCGTCACCAACGACACACCCACGCTGCATTGGTCAGTCGCGAATCCATCCGGCGATGCGCTGACATACATCGTGAGTATGGGCACGGTGATCAACGAGCTTTTTTCATTGGGCAGCACAAGCGTCCCCGAAATTCCAGCCGGCACGCTCGAAAAGGGAACGCGGTACTTCTGGACCGTGACGACGAGGAAAGGGGTGAACCCTGCCACCAGCGTGTTCGGTCCCATCTGGACCTTCACGGTCGCCCCGGATGCAAATCAGCCGCCCAGCGCTCCTGCCAATCCGCAACCGGCTGACGGCGCCGTTGCTGGACTGATGCCGCTGTTGTCATGGAACGCATCGGATCCCGAAGGCGCGCCGCTGAGCTTCGCGGTGCACCTGGGCGCGACGAATCCGCCGCCGTTTTACGGATACACCACATCGTTCAATTACCGGCCGGCGGGGGCACTCGAGCCGGGAACTCATTACTACTGGCAAGTCGTGGCGAATGACGGCCACAGCTCGAGCAGTGGCCAGGTGTGGAGTTTTGTCACCGAGGACAACCCGGTGCCGGTGTTGTTCTCACAATTTGATGCGTCGCGCGCCGAAGGCGGCATTCGTGTCGCCTGGAAGGTGCAGAATGACGAAGCGTTGGAGAGCTACACGCTCTATCGCCGCGAAGAAGCCGCGGCGCCCATCGAGATCGCGCGCGGGAGCGTGACGTCGGTGACCGGTTCGTACCTCGATCGCGACGTGAAGGGCGGCACGTTATACCGGTATGAGCTCGCGATTCGCACCCGCGACGGTGATGTGTTCCGTTCACAGGCGGCCACGGTGTCGACGGCAGTCATGTCACTCGCGCTCTACCAGAATCATCCCAACCCGTTCAATCCCGAAACGACGATTCGCTACGACGTGCCCGGCGAACTCACGCGGACCCGTGTCCGGCTCGTGATTCTCGATGTGTCCGGTCGCGTGGTGCGACGCGTGGTCGATGAGGAACAACTCGGTGGTTCGCACGAAGTGGTGTGGGATGGCCGGGACGACCGCGGGAGCGCAGCGGCGAGTGGTGTCTATTTCTACATGCTGCAGACCGGGAAGGAGCGATTGACGCGCAAGCTCGTGCTCCTCAAATGAGCGAGCCGGTGCAATTCAAGTAGACCCGGGATTCACGCTGGCCACCCCACGGCCCGCGTGCGACAATCGCGCCGGCGATGAGCTTTCCGCTTTACACGCACCTGCTCAAGGTTCCTTCGCGCGGCCTTCCCGCCGAGCTCCGCAAGATGGAGGATTCGGCCGAGCATCGCACGCGCCAGGACATGTTCGAGATGGAGCTCGCCAATTCCTCTCTGCTCCCCAAGACCGATGCGCCCGTGCTCACCATCTTCGTCAGCGACGGCTCCAACCTCGTCCTCAACCCGCTCGGCGACGGCGTTCAGTGCGTGCACGTGTTCAGCGAACGCTGGCGCGCGGTGGACTACGCACGCATGCGGCTTGCCAGCCAGCCCGGGTTGTCATTTGCGGTGCTCAGCCCCGACGGCTTTGTGAAGCTTCTTCGCGATTGCGAGAAAATGGCAAAGTTCGCATTCACCATCGATTGCTGTCCGCGCTGTGAGGCGTTCACGCCCTACGACAGCACGCTGGCCGACGACGGCGCGTATCTCGTGCAGATGATCGGCGTCCACAAGTCGACCGAGATGGCGCGCCGGCACCTCTATTATCACTACGCGCTGCAGAAGGCGCGCGCGGGCCATCACGTGGCAGCGCGCGACGTACTGCTGGAGAGCGTCGGTCACGTGACCATGGCCGACCCCGACACGCATCTGTTGCTCGGCCAGCTCGGCGTGGCGATGAACGACCCGGGGCTCGTGCGGGAAGCGCACGAGTTCCTGCGCTTTTTCGGCAGTGGCGCGTGGGATCGCAAACTCGATCAGGTCGAGATGATTGGCAAAGCCGACTTCGAGGGTCCCGAGAAGGGCTGACAATCGTGAGCTAGCACTGTGACGGCGGCCGCGCCTGTGCGTCTCACCATTGGAGCCATTCAAGGAGGCCTTCGATGACCCGCATTCTCGCCCTCACCACCGCCGTGGTGTGCGCCACCGCGCTCACGGCCCGCGCCCAGGTGTCGTTTGATTCCAATGTGTGCTACGTCAGCTACCAGGTGAAAATCAACGTCGACCACACGTCGACGGACCAGGGGAGGACGACCACCTGGAAATACGAGAGCGTTTGGGACAACACCGTCAAGCTGGACGTGCGCAGCCCGGGGCAGGTGCTTTCGATGGTGACCGCGAACATCGATCCGGCCAAGCTGCAGAAAATGTCTCCTACCGAGCAGCTGCAGTATTCCCAGAACATGATCAATGCCATGCAGTACACCGCCAACTGGATTCCGAATGCACCCGAAGGGGTGGACGGGGGCGACGCGATGCTGGCGCACTTGAAGGCGGTGTCGGTTCCCGTTCGCGTCACCTACACGAAGACCACGACGGGCGACAATCTCGGGGACGAAACGGGAGGGCACTACGACATCTGGGAGCAGACCACGCTGACGTACGCGGGCAACGCGTACACCTCGCCCGAGCAGGCCAAGTTCGAGATGAACACCGCATCAAAGAAGCACTGGCTTTCGCTGCCGTTCAATTTCAAGGACGTGGAGAACCAGGGCAATGTGCTGAAATGGGTCACGGTGTCGAAGAGCCGCAAGCATGGGGCAGCGGCGTGGGATCCCGCGGAGACGCACACCGACGAGTCCATCCTCGATGCGGTCGGAGGGTCGTTCCGGTTTGACCAGATTCCGGCCGGCCAGACCACTCCCATTATCGAGGGAACCACGGACGCGACGGGCAAGGTCGCCGGTACGCAATCGTATGCCGGCCACATGGACCGCCTGGGTCCCAATGTGCCCGTCACCATGACGTACCACTACGTCGTCACAACAACGCCCCCGGCAAGAGCCGCGGGCGGGAAGTGAGTCCGCGCAGCCGGGGTGCCAGGGGCGAACGTGGCTGCCCCGGCCGCATCGGACACTGTTAGGACTCGCGACGCCGCCCAAAATCACGCGAAATCTACCGTGATGGGTAGGAAATGCGGCGACATGCGGGCCCCACGGGGAGCGCGGGTGCGTTATACTCCCCACGAATGCGTCTTCGTCTGCTGGCCGCACTTCCGCTTCTCGTTCTGACCGCCTGTGGTGGCGGTGACAGCAGCGTCACACCTCCACCTCCCGGACGCTACGCGCCCACCAGCTCCACACTCCTCAGCACATCGAGCCCGACCAAGGACGAGGATCCCACAGTCATCCTGGCCAAGGATGGATCCATCGTGGTGGCGTGGTTCTCGGACCGCGGCGGCAATTCCGACATCTATATAGCGCGGTGCACAAAGGGAACAACATGGTCGACGCCGGTACGCGTCACCACCAGCCCCGACGGGGATTTCTATCCCAACCTCTACCAGGACGCGAACGGTGTGTTTCACCTCACGTGGTTTCGCTGGTATGCGCTGAGTCGCGGCCATATCTGGTACAACCAGTCGACCGATCCACTCGTGTGGGATCAGGGCAACGAGAAGCAGGTCACCACGACGGCGAATGTCGATGACTGGGTGCCGTCGATTGCCGAAACGCCGGACAGCTTGCGCGTGTTCTTTGTCAGCGAAGTTCGTGACACCACCAACGCATCCAGCGACATTTATTACGCCTCGTCACCGATCGACTCGGTGGCGTTCGGCCCGGCCCGGAAATTTCCGCACAGTGTTCCGTTTGCCAACGATCACCTGCCCTTCGCGGCGTGGACGGGATCGCAGCTCAGCCTGGTGTGGGTGCGCTACAACGGCGCGCCGGAGACGCCCTGGACGGCCACGTCGTCGGAGTTGTGCTATTCCGTCTCCAATGACGGCACGTCATGGTCGGGTGAATACCTGCTGACGCCCGACTTCAATGCGACGGTCCACATTTTCCCCGCCTTCTATAAGCGCTTCGACGGTGAATGGCGGTTGATGTGGACGACCACGCGCAGCGGATCGCCGCAGGTGGTCGAGCTCCCGCTCCTGCAATTCCTCGGCTATCCGGGTGCGCTGATCGTGAACGATCATGTCGGCGCCGGCTATTCCCACCGCCTCACGCGCACACCCATTGACGGTCTCTATTTCGGCGCGTGGGTACAGGGTCCTGACGGCGCGCAGGACATCTACTACCGCTTCTACGAGAACTGAGCGCCGCATGAAGCATCCCCGCCTTGTTGCCGTGGCCACTGCGGTTCCGCCGTACGTTGTACGCCAGGCCGATGCGCGCCGCTTTGCCGAGACCCTGTTTGCCGACATGCTGCAGGTGGACCGGCGGCTGATCGAGGTGTTCGAGAATTCCGAGATCAATGCGCGGCACACAAGCGCGCCGCTGGAATGGTTCGGCGAGCGTCATACCTTCGCGGAGCGCAACGCACTCTACGTCGAGACCGCGGTGCGCCTCGGGCGTGAGGTTGCCGAACGCGCCCTCGAGCGCGCGCAACTCTCACCCCGCGACATCGGCCACGTCATTTTTGTTTCGTCGACAGGCATCTCGACGCCCAGCATCGATGCCCTCATCGCCAACCGCGTCGACTTCGGTCCCAATGTGCGCCGCACGCCGGTGTGGGGACTCGGATGCGCCGGGGGCGCCGCCGGAATTTCGCGCGCGCGCGACCTGGCCCTTGCCGATCCCGGATCGCACGTGCTGCTCATCGCGCTGGAGCTGTGCACGCTCACGTTCCTGAATGGCGACATCTCCAAGCGCAATCTCGTCGCGGCCTCGCTCTTCGGTGACGGCGCGGCGGCGGTCGTGGTGGCGGGCGCGGACGTGAAAGACGAGCGCCATCGCCAGCACCGGGCGCTGTCGATACACGCGTCGCAGAGCACGTTGTGGCCCGACACGCTCGACGTGATGGGCTGGGAGGTGGAAGACGCCGGGCTGCGCGTGGTGTTCTCGCGCAGCATCCCGAACATCGTGATCGAGCACGTGCGCCCCAGCCTGGAGGGATTTCTCTCCACGCAGGGACTGGCGCTGGGCGATGTGCGCCACATGATCGCGCACCCCGGTGGCATCAAGGTGCTCCGCGCCTACATGGAAGCGCTCGCGCTCGACGCGTCGCGCCTCAACCATGCGCGCGACGTACTGCGCGACTATGGGAACATGTCGTCGCCGTCGTGCCTGTTCGTGCTGGAGCGCTTCCTCGACGCGGGCGATATCGCGCCCGAGGAGTACGGCGTGGTGATGGCGCTGGGGCCGGGCTTCTCGTCGGAGTACGTGCTGGTTCAGGGCGAGGCGTGAGGGCGTGGCCTTCGGAATCCCGCTGTGGCCGGC
>DATEHD010000091.1:0-5138 GCA_035279765.1 Candidatus Krumholzibacteriia bacterium
CTCGTTTCGACCTGCCTCCCGGCGGTGAGCCGGTAGAAATACACGCCGCTCGCGACGTGCTCACCGTTTTGGTTGGTGCCCTCCCAGGTGACGAGGTGCGCCCCGCGCGCCGTCCACTCGTCCACGAGCTTTTTCACGAGCCGGCCCGAGACATCATAAACAGAGAGGGTCACCGGGCCGTCGTTGGCTAGCTCGAACGGAATTGTCACGCGCGGATTGAAGGGGTTGGGATACGCCGGCTGGAGCGCATGAGTGACCCCCGCCACCGTCGTAGTGCTCGCGGCCGGCGTCCCAAATTGGAGCGCCCAGGTTTCGTCGAGCATGTTGTAGAAATACTCTCCGCCGAACACGATCATGCGGTCGTGCTCGGGGTCGTAGATGGCGGAGTGGCCGTCTTCGAGGACGACGTAGCCGTCGAAGGTCGAGTCGAGGCCGTGCCACTGGGGCGTTCCGGAGAGGGACAGCGCCCAGGTCCAGTGGTCGTCGGAATAGTTCGGGGGCAATGCGCCCGCGTGCAGCACGAGACGGTCCCGCTTCTTGTCGTAGACGAGCGTGTAATTGCGGCGCACGGTGGGAGCCGGGCCCGGCGTGGTGATCTTGGTCCACTGTGGATGCCCCGAGAGCGACAGCGACCACACGACGAGGTTCTGGGTTTCGCCCCAGATGAGGAGCCGCTCGCGCTTCTTATCGTACACGGCGACGCTTCCGCCGGAAATGGGTTCGTTGGCGGTGGCGTCGATCTTTCGCCAGCGTGGATGTTCGGAGAGCGAGAGCTCATACGCCGCGTTGTCGGGCGCCGCGAGTGCAATGACGCGATGACGGCGCGCATCGAACACGGCGGAATGAATCTGCACGGGTCCGGTTCCCTCGGGCTCGAGCCGCGTCCATCCGGGTGTCTTCCTAAATGTGTACTCCCACACGCCAGTGTCGGTGAATACGATCAGGCGATGTTTGTGATGGTCGTAGACGGCGATGGGGTGCGAGGCGCGCGGCCCGCTTCCGGTGGGTGAGAGGAGATTCCACGTGGGGCGCGCATCGAGTGTCAGCTCCCACAGCTCGCCGGTCACGTCGTAGCCGGCATCCGAGGAATAACCACCAAAGACGAGCATGCGGTCGGCGTCGGGATCGTACACGGCGGACTGAAACGAGCGCGTCTCGGGCGATGTGCCGCGCACGGTGGACCACTTGAGCGTGTTCAGTGACAGGGCCCACAGATCGTTGCGATCGGGCGAGCCGTGGGCGAACTGGTATCCGCTGAAGATCACCAGGCGCTGGCGCGCGGTGTCGTACACGCCGGTGTGGAACGAGCGCCCGTGCGGGTATGGGTCGTGGGTATCGAGCTGCGTCCACGCCGGTGTGCCGGAGAGATTGATGGTCCATCCTTCTGGCCGGTTGTGATAGTCCGACCCGCCATAAATCACGAGGCGGTCGTTCACGGGATCGTAGATCGCGGTGGTCGCGAAGCGCCCTGTCGCGGGAGCGCCGTTGGCGGGCACCTGTGTCCACGTCGGAGTACCGGAGAGCGACAACGCCCAGAGGTCGGTGGGCAGGAACACGTCACCGTCACCGCCCCACAACAGGAGGCGATCACGCGTGGAGTCATACACGGCGGCCGGGAAAACACGCAGTCCAGGCGATGTTCCCGCGGCAATGATCTGCGTCCACTGCAGCGTGCCGGAGAGCGAGAGCGTCCAGATAGCGCCACTCCCATCGGTGACGATGAGTCGATCACGAACAGGATCGTAAACCGCCGGGCCAAAGATGTCGGGCTTCGGCCCCGTCGTCGCGAGCCGGGTCCATTGCGGAGCGCCCGAGAGATTGAGCGCCCACACGTCGTTCAGGGTCGCCGGATCCCCATAACCAGCGCTGAGCATCAGCATGCGGTCGCGCACCGGGTCGTAGACCGCGGTTTGGGGTACTGCCTGGGGCGGTGTGGGACCTGTCGGTGCCAGCTTCGACCACGGGTGCGGGTTCGTCATGGAAAGCGACCACGTGTCGTAGCGCCACGTCCCGTCGTCGTCACCGCCGAAGACGATCATGCGGTCGCGCACGGGATCATAGATGGCGACATGTTGGCCCAGCGACGAAATCCCCACGTGGGCCCAGTGTCCGTCGTCGCCCGGATCGAGAAGGGCGGCACTTGCGTCCGCGGGCTTGCCGTGGCGCACGCGTTCGTTGTCAGACCTGGCGTTGGCGCGTGCGCGCTCCCTGAGTTCGTTAGCGCGATCACGCGCAGAAGCGGACCTCTCCTCCGCTTTCACGGAGGCGGCACCGAGCAGCAGTGCGGCGGTCACGGCAACGAACGCGACGTCGCGCAATTCCCCACCTCGATGAGGGATTCCGCGCAGAAAACGACGATGTGTGGAAGCGTACGACGAGCGTGCGTACGACGTGAGAAGACTGTTAATGCGCGACAGCACAGAGTGTTTCACTGAAACCACCTCTCATGCCGGCTCTGCTACAAAAACAGGCAAAGATGTCGAGTGGCCGGTTGCCTACATAGTGTAAACATCTTTTGTGCCATCGCCCCTCGGTAGAATTCCGGCGCGTGTTGCTCGATTATTTCATAGTTCTCCGGCGCGCCCTTTCGGGTTGCGGGTGTTATATAATTGACGCCGTTCGCCGGAACGATGGCTTCCCTTTCACCCTGGAGGGCCCGTCATGAAGCCACGCCACCGTCTTGCGGTCATATCGATCCTCGCCGTTGTCTTCGTGTTCCCCATACTGCTCGTTCTCGCGTCCCCGGTTCTGGCCACCACGCCCACCCATCTCTGGAGCCGGCCGTTTGGCGGTTCGGGGAGCAGTGATGGTGTTACCGGTGTAGCGGTCGACCCCGCGGGCAACGTGATCGTGGTGGGCTCGTTCAGCGCCACCGTCAACATGGGCGGGAGCGACCTGGTGTCAGCGGGTGGCGGCGACATTTTCGTCGCGAAATACTCGGCGACGGGACAACACCTGTGGAGCAAGCGCTTCGGCGCGGCGAGCAGTGACGGCGCCGACGCGGTGGCGGTCGACAGTAACGGCAATATCCTGGTATCGGGATTTTTTCAACTGACGGTGGATTTTGGTGCAGGCGGCCTGACGAGCGCAGGTTCGATCGACTGCTTCTTCGCCAAGTTTTTCCCTGATGGCACGTTGTCGGTTGCCAAGAGTTTTGGATCGACGTCCCCGGACGAGGGCTACGGCGTGGCCGTGGACGCGTCGAATAACCTTTATCTCACCGGATACTTCCAGGGAACGGTCAGCTTCGGCGGTGCGGCACTGGTCGGCGCCGGCAACATCGATGTGTTCGTGGCCAAGTTCACCGCGGGCATGACTCACATATGGAGCAAGGGCTTCGGCTCGACCGCAGCAGACGCGGCCAACGCGATCGCCCTCGATGCGTCGGCCAACGTGGTGATCACGGGGACATTCGCGGGCACCATCAACTTCGGCGGGAGCAACCTGCTGAATGGTGGCGGCAACGACGTCTTCGTCGCGAAGTTCGACACGGGCGGCACGCACATCTGGAGCCAGCGCTTCGGCGGCGCCAGCATCGACCAGGCCAACGGGCTCGCTACGGACGCCGCGGGAAACGTGCTCACGTCCGGCTATTTCACGGGAACCGCGAACTTCGGCGGCGCCAACCTCGTGAGCGCCGGGGGCACCGACGGGTACGTGGCGAAATACTCATCCGCGGGTGTCCACCAGTGGAGCCTGCGCTTTGGTGCCGCCAACAATGACGTGGCAAACAAAGCGGTGGCGGACGGCGCGGGGAACGTCCTCGTCACTGGATTCTTCAACAGCGCTGTCGATTTTGGCGGCGGCATTCTCACGAGCGCCGGATTTACCGACGCCATGATCGTGCGCTACAGCCCGGCCGGCACGCATCAGTGGAGCCGGCGCATCGGCGGCGTCGGCGCGGACCAGGGGAACGCAGTGTGCGTCGACGCTGCGAACCGGCTGATCCTCGGCGGCCAATTCAGCAACGTGGTGGACTTCGGCAACGGCCCCGTCGAGGCCAATGGATTCAACGACGCATTTGTCGCCGAATTCAGCCCCAACCCCGCCGAGCCCGATATCACGGCGATCACCGACATTGGAAACGACCAGGGCCGGCGCGTGCAGATCAAGTTCACGGCGTCGGGCGGAGACGACGCCAAGGCCGCGAATCCAATCACGTCCTACGAAGCGTTTCGCAAGCAGAAGGCGCCGCCGGCAGCGGCGGCTCCCGGCGATGCTCACCCGCAGCTGATCACGGGATGGACGTTCGTGGCGTCGGTGCCCGCGCACCAGGAGAGCGACTACACCGTCGAAGCACCGACGATCGGCGACACCACGATTCCGCTGGGGACGTACAACTCCATCTTCTTCATTCGCGCCGCCGGCGATGGGTCGCTGTTCTACGATTCCCCGCCGGACAGCGGCGCCTCGGTGGACAACCTCGCGCCAGGTGTGCCGGGAAGCCTTGTCTACGCCTCGGGCAATCTCAGCTGGGACCAATCCAAGGACGAGGACTTCGACTACTTCACGGTGTACGGCGCGAACACAAGCTCGTTCGGCGCGGCGACACTGGTGAACTACTCGGTCGCGCCCGGCATGAACGTGAGCGCGTCGCCCTACGTGTACTACTTCGTCACCGCCACGGACTTCTCCGGCAACGAAGGAAGACCGGCGATCGTCAATTCCCTTTCGGGCGTGGGCGGGACGCCGTCGTCGTACGTGCTCTCGGTTTCCAACTATCCCAATCCCTTCAATCCGCGCACCACCGTGAGTTACACGGTTCCCTCACGCGGACATGTGAGTGTGCGTGTGTTTGATACGCACGGGGAATACGTAGCCACGCTCTTCGACGGCGAAAGAAATGCGGGTGCTTACAGTGCGAATTGGGATGGACGCGCTGCGGGGGCGTCAGTCGCCGCGTCGGGCGTTTATTTTGCCCGCATCGAGCACAACGGCGTCACGCGCACCAAGAAGATGGTGCTCTTGAAGTAGGCCTCTTCTGCTATTCTCCGTTGGAATCAACCGAACATGATCCGACACATATCCGGAGGTCGACCTATGCAAACTAGAAAACTGATTGTCACGCTGGGCTGCGCGCTCGCGCTATTGAGCGGGGCGCTATTCGCGCATGCACAGGAAACCGCTCCTGCGGCCGG
>DATEHD010000092.1:0-3826 GCA_035279765.1 Candidatus Krumholzibacteriia bacterium
GCACCATGCCCAGTGATGAGTCGCGATTCTCCTCGACGTTGTTCTCGTTCACGGGCTTGTAGAAACTTGGCCAGCCCGTGCCAGAATCGAACTTCGTGTCCGAGGAGAACAAGGGTTGTCCGCACGCGACACAGACGTAGACACCCGCGGCATGGTTGTTCCAGTAGGCATTCTGGAAGGCCCACTCGGTGCCCTGCTCGCGTGCGACGCGATATTGCTCGGGCGTGAGCAGCTCTCTCCATTCCGCGTCGGTCTTCGTGATCTTGTTCATGCTCTTGCCTCCTGATATGTCCGCGGTCTGCAGCGCGGCGGCCGCATCCTCGGCGAGCCAGCCACCGGCCGCCTGCAACGGCGTATTGGTCTCGTCCGTGATCCACACGGCGACCGCGTAACGCGCGGGCTTGATGCCATTGGGACGACGCAGCTGCACGCCGCGTCCCGTCCACGCGCCCGCCTGCTGCGCGAGGTTCACGCGCTGGTAGTCGACCACGGCGAAATCATGCGTGAGCGTGCGTCCCTTGTTTTCGCCCGCGCTGATTTTTTGTGACACACCGTTCGCCAGCAGGACGACGTGCGCCACACCGCCTGTGTACGCACCCGCCGGCGCAAAGCGCACCGCGCCGACACCCTTGGAGATGTCCAGGGCCAGCGTACCGGCATTGCCGACCGCGGCCGGGAGGGAAGCGTGATCGCGCCAGCCCCGCCATTCGGCGCCGTTCAGCACAAAGCCGGGGGTGTAGATCTGGTCCGCGTTCCAGCGCTCGGCGTAGTCGCGTTGGCGTTCACTGAACGCCGGACGCGCCAGAACGTCCCGCCAGCCCAGGTAGTCCCAGTAATCGACGTGGAACGCCACCGGCACCACGTCCTTCCAGAGCGCGTCATTGCCGGAGAGCTGTGAAAACCAGGTCTCGGCCGGCGGACAGCTGGAGCAGCCCTCGGACGTGTAAAGCTCGAGCAGGCCCACCCGCGCGGGTCCGCTTTGAAACGTTTGTGCTTCCGCCTGCGTAGTTCCCACCACGACCAACGCGAGCGCCGCGATGGCCACAATGCATCTCATGAGGTGACCTCCCAATGAAGGCTGATTTGACCCGGCGCCAGCTCCACAGGCTCACTGTCGTCACGAAACAGTTTCGCGGGATGCGGCCCGAGCAGCGTGATGGTTCCATGCACCACGCGCAGCGCGCTGCCTTCGCGGAGACCAATCACCACGACACCCGGGTTGGCCTTCGTGAATTCTGCGATGCGCTGCATGCGTGTCTCTCCGCCGTGATTGGGGAGCACTTCTTCGGTGTAGTGCGGGTTCAACTGGAACGGCACCAGCCGCATGGCATCGAGCCGCGACGGTTCGACGATGGGCATGTCGTTGGTGGTCCGGATCGTGGGACACGCCACGTTCGATCCCGCACTCCATCCGATGTAAGGCACCCCGGCCAGCACACGCTCGCGAATCGCCCACAGCGTGCCGTTGTCGTAGAGCTGCTTCAGCAGGTGGAAGGTGTTGCCTCCGCCGACGATGATGGCATCCGCCGTTTCGATCTCCTTCGCCGCGTGCTTGACCTTGTGCAGGGACGTCACGTGGACGTTGAAGCGTCCGAAGCGCTCCGACACGTTGGCGGCATAGTCGTCCCAGGAGAGAGTGACGCCGGCGTAGGGCACGAACACGGCCCGTCGCACCTGGTCACCCAGAAACGCGCGGATCCATTCCTCGGCGTGGTCCAGATAGCCACCGCCAAAGTTGCGCGAGTTACTCAACAGCAGCAGTCGTCCCGGATGTTCGTTCATTACACTTTCACCTCTAAAAAGTCCCTGTCATGGTAGGGTATATAGTGTACCCTCGCGGGCAGGAGGACGTTATGCCCAATCCCAAAGGCCTTCCCCTCTCCGAATCCATTCGCTTTGGCTGGAACACGATCAAGAGCTCGTTCGCGTTCATTCTCCTGACGCTGTGCGTGGCGGCGATCGTTCCCAGCATCATCGATTGGGGCGGCAAGCATGTCTTCCACCACGACGGCCAGATCTTCCTCATTAAAGTCATCAGCACCCTGGTGTCGGCCACTTTCAGCCTCGGGCTGTTCAAAATCTACCTTCGTTTTCGCGACGGGGAAAAACCCATCTTTGAAAATCTCTTCGACGGCCTGGCCCGGGCCCATATCTGGTTCGCTTCCACGTTCATTGTCACCATCGCGGTTGTCATGGGGTTGATTCTCCTGATTGTGCCCGGAATTATCATGATGCTGCGCCTTTCGCTGATCGGGTTTGTGCTTGTGGATGAGCGCACCGGCCCGATCGACGCCATCCAGCGCTCCTGGGACATGACCCGCGGGCATACCATGGACCTGCTGGTGCTGTTCATCGCGCTGCTCGGGCTCAACATCCTCGGGTTGTGCTGCCTGTTCGTCGGGCTTTTCGTGACGATTCCGATGAGCGGCCTGGCCATGGCGTACATCTACCGCGAGCTCAAGCCGAAGACGGTGGTCGCGCCGGCGATGGCACCGGTTGGCAGTACCGTCGCCCCCGCGGTGTAGGCCGGGCCACGGCTGCGGAGAATTCTGAACCGCCTCCGACACCGCCTTTTTGCCGCCGCTCTCGTGGCGGCGCTGTGCCTTGTTCCACTCTCGTTCACCCGACTGATCGGATTCTTTCTCGCCGCCGGTGTTCTGCCGGGCGTGGCCGTTGCGGCGCGCCCGCGCTTTCGCCTGTCGGAAAGCATCGGGCTCGGCACGGCGCTCTCGCCGGTGGTGTTCGGAGTGTGCGTGCTTGTCGCCATGCTGGGAGGAGCATCCGTGCACGCGGCCGCATGCGCGGCCGTGGGCGTGTCGTGCGTGCTGTTTGTCGCTCTCGCGCGCGGCGGCGCCGGGTCGGACGCGAGCAACGGCGCCGCGGAAAGGCGCGCACTGGCGGGTGTTGCGCTGCTCGTGCTGCTCGCGGCCGTGATGTGTTTCGCGCTGCCGCTGGCCAAACTGTGGTGGCGCGCCCGCTCGGATTCGTGGTTTCACGCCGCCGTGACACAGAAGCTCCTCCGCGATGGGCTGCCGGTGACGGATCCGTATTTCGCCGGGCTGCGGCTCCAGTACATGTACTTCTACCACGTGATTCTCGCCGCGTGCGTTTCCCTCGCGCGTATCGATGCACTGCACGCGATGATCGTCGTGAATGCGATCGCGCTCGTGTCATGCGCAAGCGCGTTCAACGCCCTGGCGGGACTGTTCTCGCGGCGCGTGGGACCGCGCGTGGCGGCCACCGCGCTCTGGCTCTTCGGAATGAATGGCTGGTTCTACCTGTTCTACGTAACGCGGCTGGTGCGTGGGTTCACCGGCGCGACTCACGGCGGCGAAACCCTGCATGAGCTGTTTCCATGGTCGCCCAATGGAAGTGCCACCGCGATGTCGCTCATTTCCGTCGAGGGCAACCAGTTCATGTTCCTCGACAAGTTCATGCTGGGAACGGCGCTGTCGCTGACCTTCTCGCTGGCGGCGACGATGCTCTTTGTGCTGCTCAGCGCGCGGCGGGGTGCATGGAGCGTGCGGCACGATATCGCGCTGTTCCTGTGCACGGCGGGAGCGATGTTGCTGCACCCGGTGACGGGGATGACGATCGCCGCGGTGACGGCGGCGGTGCTGTTGTTGTTGGTGGTGGTGCGCTCGCAGACAGCGCGCGGCGGCCCTTCGTATTGGCGGCTCCTGGCGTGGCTGGTTGCGGGCGTGGCCGCGGCGATTCCATACCTGCGCACGGTGGCGCCGGAGCACGGTGGCGGCTCGCCCCTGGCATCGCTGTCTTTTCAACCCGTGTTCGCGATCGGATTGATCGCGGATCTTCTGCCGGCGCT
>DATEHD010000093.1:0-12226 GCA_035279765.1 Candidatus Krumholzibacteriia bacterium
TTCCATGCGCGCCTGACCGCGGCGCCGCGCCCGACTGCCGATCTGAGCCGTGCCCGCGCCGAGCACCAGGCCGCGGCTCCCATTGCGACCTCCGCACCCGCGCCCGTCGAGGAATCGGCTCCGCAGCCGGTCGCCGACCCCCGCGCCTCGCGGCCCAATCCGTTCGGCGGCGCCGGCCGTGGTGCCACCGAGGCGACAAGCGCCGTGCTTCGGGACCAGCCCCAGAAGGGGCCCGTGGTCCGGGGTGAAAAGAAGGTCGGGCGCAACGACCCGTGCCCGTGCGGGAGCGGGAAGAAGTACAAAAACTGTTGTGGGGCAAACAGTTAGCTGGCCTGTCCGGGGCGTTGACGCCCGCTATCAGTAAATTGCCAGTTGCCGGGCTGGAAATCCTCGGTATATGTTTCAGCCCCTCTTCCGGACACGCAGAGACAGATGCAAGGTCCGGGATGCCGGAGACACTAATATGTGGACACGCCTGATGGATCTCGTGGTGCTGGTAGCGGAGATGAGCCATGGTGCAGACCGCCAGCACGTCGAGTATGACAAGGAGCTGTCGAGCCGCGGTTACTCTTCCGACGAGATCGGGCATGCGGTGTTCTGGTTCTCATCGCGCCCCGCGCCGCGCGATCTGCAGCGTCCGATGAGCACGCGTGTGTTGAGCGAGTTCGAGCGCATGAGTCTTTCCACCGAGGCGTGCGGTTACCTCTACCGCCTGCAGAACCTCGGCCTCATCGAGGCGCGCCAGTTCGAGACCATCGTGTCGCGCGCCATCCCGATGGGCGGCGACAAGGTGGGCTTCGAAGACGTGAAGTCGATCGCGTATGCCGTGATCTTTGACAAGGATCCGGGTGATCTCGAGGAGGATGTGTTCGGCGGATTTGACGCCGACAGCGAGCCAGTTTAAACATGATCAAGAGACACAGAATCTGACCGAAACCGACGCAAGACCTCCCGATCTTGCGATTGTTGTTTTTGGGAACCTGGGAAAATTATGAGCAAAAGTTCACTCGTCATCGTTGAGTCGCCGGCCAAGGCGAACACCATCAAGAAATTCCTGGGCAAGGGTTACAAGGTGGTGGCGTCGGTGGGACACGTGATGGATCTGCCCACCAACAAACTGGGCGTGGATCCCGACAACGGCTTCGAGCCCGAGTATGTGATCTCGCGCGGCAAGAAGAAGATTCTCGACCAGATCAAGAAGGACGCCAAGAGCGCGGACGAAGTCTTTCTCGCGCTCGACTTGGACCGCGAAGGGGAGGCGATCGCGTGGCACATCCGCGACTACATTGCCCCCGTGCAGAAGAACGTCAAGCGCATCGTGTTCAATGAAATCACGCGCGCCGCGATCCAGAGTGCGATCCTGAAGCCCGGCGTTGTCGACATGAACAAGGTCGACGCACAGCAGGCGCGGCGCATTCTCGACCGCCTGGTGGGCTACAAGATCAGCCCCATCCTGTGGCAGATCTTCTATTACGGATTAAGCGCCGGCCGCGTGCAGACGGTGGGCCTGCGCCTGGTGTGCGAACGCGAGTCGGAGATCGAAGCCTTCGTCCCGGTGGAATACTGGAGCGTGGAAGGCATTCTGCTGACGCCGTCCGGCGCCGAGCTTCCGGTGAAGCTCTTCGAGAAAGCGGGCAAGAAGATCGAGCTCGCCACGCAGCACGAAACCGACGCCGTGCTGGCCGACCTGCGCAAGAGCAGCTACCAGGTGACCTCCGTGGAGCGCAAGGAGCGCCGGCGCAACCCGCAGCCTCCTTATATAACGAGCAGCATGCAGCGCGACGCGGGCCGCCGCCTGCGTTTTTCCGCCAAGAAGATCATGATGCTGGCGCAGCAGCTCTACGAAGGCGTCGACGTCGGGGGCGACGACCGCGTCGGTCTCATTACCTACATGCGTACCGACTCGGTGCGTATCGCCGATCAGGCGCAGGAGTCGGCGCGGGAGTTCATCGCCAAGCAGTACGGCAACGAATTCCGCCCCGAGAAGCCGCGCGAATACAAGACGAGTGCCAAGGCGCAGGATGCGCACGAAGCCATCCGTCCCTCGGATGTGTCGCGCACGCCGGAGTCGCTCAAGGGCCAGCTCACCAAGGATCTGCACGCGCTCTACGACCTCATCTGGCGCCGCTTCGTGGCGTCGCAGATGGAGAGCGCGCGCTACGACACCACCGAAGTGCTGGTGCAGGCGGGCGACTACACCCTCAAGGCCAACGGCCGTGTGATGACGTTCCCGGGCTTCCTCTCGGTATACGAAGAGCAGCTCGACGCGGATGGCGGAGAGCTTCCGGCGGTGAACGAGAAGGATGCTCTGAAGCTCAAGAACATCGACGGCTCGCAGCACTTTACCGAGCCGCCGCCGCGCTACACCGAGGCGACACTCATCAAGGATCTGGAAGACAAGGGCATCGGACGCCCGAGCACATACGCGAACATCGTCTCCATCATCCAGGAGCGCGAGTACGTCGACAAGGAAGAGGGACGACTGCGTCCCACCACTCTCGGCCGCCAGGTGTGGAAGACGCTCGAGCGCTTTTTCCCGGAAGTGTTCGACACGTCGTTCACCGCCCAGATGGAGCAGGAGCTCGACAAGGTGGAGGACGGCGACTTCAAGTGGCAGAAGGTCGTGAAGGAATTCTACGATCCCTTCAAGGAGTCGCTCGATCACATCGACGAGAAGAAGGCCGGGCTCAAGAACGATCTGCAGGAAGAGACCGACGTCAAGTGCGACAAGTGCGGTCGCAACCTCGTCAAGAAGTGGGGACGCAACGGCCAGTTCCTGGCGTGCCCGGCGTATCCGGAATGCAAGTTCTCGCGGCCGCTCACCGAGCAGTCGCCGAGCGTGCAGCTCGAGGGCAAGTGCCCGAAGTGTGGCTCGAATTTGATCGCGAAGAGCGGCCGCTACGGGCGCTTCGCGGCGTGCGCCAACTATCCGGAGTGCAAGTACACGGAAGCGTTCCCGATCGGCATGGCGTGTCCCAAGTGCGGCACCGGCAAGATCGTGGAGAAGGTCACCAAGCGCATGAAGGTCTTCTACGGCTGCAGCAACTACAAGACGCCCGTGGAAGGCGAGCCGCAGACCGGCTGCGACTGGGCCAGCTGGGACAAGCCCACGCCGCTGGAGTGCCCGTCGTGCGGCAATCCGTACCTGGTGTTCAAGTCGTCGAAGACCAAGGGTGACTACCTGAAGTGCCCGAAGTGCAAGGAAGAGACGACGAGCGAATAGCCGTCGTCCCGTTCCACCCGCGGCACGGAAGGTGCCGCTCACCTGATGAGCGAGATCAACATCGTCGGCGGCGGGCTCGCCGGATCCGAAGCGGCGTGGCAGCTGGCCGACCGCGGCTTCGACGTGCGGCTTTTCGAGATGCGCCCGCACACGCCCACGGGCGCGCACAAGACCGAGAACCTCGCCGAGATTGTCTGTTCCAATTCATTCAAGTCCACCTTGCTCGACACCGCGTCGGGCGTGCTCAAGGCCGAGATGGATATTCTCGGCTGCAAGCTGCTGGGCGTAGCGCGTGACTCCTCGGTGCCGGCGGGACACGCGCTGGGGATCGATCGCGAGCTTTTCTCCGGCGGTGTGACCGGGGCCATCGGCCGCCATCCGCGCATCCATGTCGAGCGGCGCCGCGTGGATTCGCTCGATATTCCCACGCCGGTGGTATTTGCCACCGGACCGCTCACCGGTGAAGCGCTCTCGCTCGCGCTGCAGGAGCACTGCTCGCGCGATCATCTCTACTTCTACGATGCCATCGCGCCCAGCGTCGACGGCGACACCATCGATCCCGACGCGGGCTACTGGATGAGTCGCTACAACAAGGGCGACGCCGACTATCTCAATATTCCATTCGACCGCGAGCAGTACCACCGCCTGATCGACTTCGTGAAGAATGCGGAGTACGTGGGCGCGCACGAATTCGAGGAAGAGAAATACTTCGAGGCCTGCCTGCCCATCGAAGTGCTCGTGCGCCGCGGTGAGGACACGCTGCGCTTTGGACCCATGAAGCCCAAGGGTCTGCCCGACCCGCGCACCGGCCGCGAGCCCTATGCCGCGATCCAGCTGCGCAAGGAAAGCCGGGAGGGAAGTCTCCTTGGTCTTGTCGGCTTTCAGACCCGCATGACGTGGGCGGCGCAGAAGGAGATGCTCAAACTCCTTCCGGGCTTTTCGGATGTCTCGGTGCTGCGCTTCGGCACCATCCACCGCAATATCTTCCTGCACATTCCCACGCTGTGCCGGCCTTACCTGGCCGACCAGCGCCGGGACGGGATGTATTACGCGGGACAGATATGCGGCGTCGAGGGCTACGTGGAGTCGATTGCGAGCGCCATCATCGTGGCGCTCAGCATAACCGCGCGACAGCGCGGTCGACCCATGCCCGAGTTGCCTGCCAACACGATGCTCGGTGCACTCATGGGTTACGTCCATACGCCCAACAGCAATTTCCAACCGATGAATGCGAACTTCGGAATTCTTCCCGCGCCCGATGTGCGCTCGAAGCGCGAACGGCACGCCGCCACGGGCGAGATCGCGATTGCCGCCATGCGGGAGTACCGCCGGCAGAACGAGTGGCTGTTTTCGTAGGGCAGCCGTGCGCGGCGTCCCCGCGCGGTGCATATTTCCATCGTCGCTTTTCACCACCCTGGCATATAGTCGGTTCTCCCGCCCGGAGGAATGACGTGCTGCTCGACGACGCCATCGAACGTTTCCGCGAACACATCGCGCACGAGCGCGGCCTTTCTGCGCGCACTGTCGAAGCATACGCGAGCGATCTGGCACTCTTCGCGCGCCACCTCGACCCCGAGGGTGAGCATTCTCCGAAAGTCACCTCGATCACACCACTCGAGCTGCGTGCGTTCCTCGCCGGCGAGGTGGGCCGCGGTCTCTCCAGCCGCTCCATGATGCGGCGCGTGGCAGCGTTGCGCGCGTTTTTTGCATTCCTGCGCACGCGCCACCTGGTAAAGACGGATCCCACGCGGCAGCTGGCGCAGCGGGTGAGCCGTCGCTCGGTTCCCACCATTGTGAGCGAAGAACGGCTGGAAGAAATGATGAGTCTCCCCGACGTCACCACGGAAAGCGGTCTCCGTGACCGCGCCGTGCTCGAGTTTCTCTACGGAGCCGGCGTGCGTCTGCGCGAGATGGTGGCGCTCAACGTGGAGGATTTTCTCGCGGCGGGCGATCACGTAATCGTGCGCGGGAAAGGGAACAAGAGGCGGGTGGTTCCTTTTGGTGGGCGAGCGCGCGAGGCCGTGCACGCATACTGGCAAGTGCGATTCGGGACCCCCCGCCCCACCGCACACATGAAAGCGCCCGCTTTCGCGGGCCGTTCTCGCATCAACCCGCGCACGGTGCAGCGCATCGTGGCGCGTTATCTCACGCGTGTCGCCTCGGTGAGCCAGGCGTCGCCGCATGCGCTCCGGCATGCCTTTGCCACGCACATGCTCGACCATGGCGCCGACCTGCGCACGGTGCAGGAGTTGTTGGGCCACTCGAGTCTTTCCACCACGCAGATCTACACGCACGTCTCGGTCGAGCACCTGAAAAAGGTGTACCGGAAGGCCCATCCGCGCGCATGAGCTCGTATGCCGCATGGACGGAACGCGTGCGCGTGCGTCGCGGCTACGTGGCGCTGGCCGCGTGGCTCGCGCTGGCGCTGGCGTGCGCGGTGAGCGTGCCGCCCACGGGGGGGCCGGAGGACAAGTCGCCGCCGTCGGTCGCGAAGACGGTGCCGGCCAACGATTCGACGGGCGTCGACACGAAGAGCGCGCTCCGGATTGCGTTCAGCGAACCCATGCGCCAGGAGCGCGTGGAGCGCAACGTGGTCGTGACTCCGCCCATCGAGTTTGCGCGCGTGCACTGGGAGGGCAATGTCATCGTCATTCAGCCCGCGCACGAGCTGATCCGCGACACCACGTACGTGGTCCGCATCAAGCCCGACTACCAGGACCGCCACAACGTCCCGGGTGCACAGTGGCATGAGTTCGCCTTTGCCACCGGCACGGCGGCGATCGACAGCGCGCGTATCGAAGGCAAGGTGACGCTCAAAAAGGGGGCGCCGGCCCGGGCCATCGTGCGCGCGTTCCGCGTCGCCGGCAAGGATACGCTCCGGATCGAGAAGGACCGTCCAGATCGCGAGGCGGCGGCCGATCGCAACGGCGCCTATTCGCTTCGCCACCTCCCCAACAACGGGGCGCGATTCCTGGTGATGGGTTTTGTGGACGAGAACAGCAACGGGATTTACGATCTGGAGACGGATCCGGCGCTTGTGTACCCGGACACCATCACCATGCTGCCGGGGCGCCCGGTGGTCGACGGGGTCGACATGGTGCTTGTGGATCCCAAGGAGCCGGGCAGCATCAAGGGCACGGTGACGAACGAGAGTGGAGCGGACTCGGCGCGGGTGATGATTGCGATCTACGACAAGGCGGACACTACGCGCGCGACCTATCGCGCGCTGTGTGATTCGACGGGCGCGTATGCAGTGAAGAGCATCAAGCCCGGGTCGTATGTCCTGCGCGCGTTCGTGGACATCAAGCGCGACAGCATTCCGGGCACCTACCCGTGCGCAGCGAAGCCGAAAGGGTGCCCCGAGCCGATGGTGCGGCGCCCGGGCTGGCTCCGCATCAAGGCGGCGGCGGCGGTGGAAGAACCGCCCCTGGTGATTCGCAAAGAGGACACGAAGTGAAGCTCGATTTCACCAAGATGAACGGCGCGGCCAATGATTTCATCATGGTCGACAACCGCTCGGGCGGGATTCGCCTCGCCGGGGAGGCGGTGGCGGAGCTTTGCGACCGGCGCCGGGGCGTGGGCGCGGACGGCCTGATCCTCGTCGAGCCGTCGCCGGGTAACGATTTCTTCATGCATTATTACAATGCGGACGGCGGCGAAGAGGTCATGTGCGGCAACGGAGCGCGCTGCTCGGCCCATTTTGCGGCCTCGCTCGGGCTGGGTGCCCGGAACGGCCGGGACACGACGCTCCATTTCATGACCGGATCCGGAGCCATTGACGCACGGGTGGATGGCGATACCGTCACGATGTCGATGATGGACGCCAACGAGATGCGCCGCGACCTCCGTTCCGACGTTGCGCCCCCGCGTACAACCTTGCATTTTATGGTGGTTGGCACCCGTCACGCCGTGGTTGCGGTGGACGACGCCCGGACGCTCACCGCGGACGACGTCGCCCGGTACGGGCGAGCACTCCGGCACGACCCCGCCTTCGCGCCGGCAGGCGCCAATGTGAATTTCGCGTCGCTGGCGCCCGACGGCCGGATTCATCTCAGGACCTACGAAAAGGGCATCGAAGCGGAGACGTTTGCGTGCGGAACGGGGTCGGTGGCTTCGGCGGTCATCTTTGCGCACGACGGCCGGGTGAAGAGCCCGGTCCAGGTGGTGCAGCACAGCGGCGACGTGCTTGTGATTTCATTCGAGACCAACAGCACGGGTGCCAGCCATGTCCGCATGGAAGGCCCGGTGAGGGTGAGCTTCCAGGGAACCGCCGACGTGCCGGCTTGATGACGCGTTCGCTGCGGTTCATTCTGTGCGCGGTTCTGCTGGGCATGCTCGCCGGAACTGCCAACGCGCAGTATCCATTCGGCAAGAACAAGGTCATCTACCAGGGGCGCAACTGGCGCGTGCTCAAGACCGAGCACGTCGACATCTATCACTACGCGCCCGACTCCACGCTGATTCTGTATCTCGCCCCGCTCGTCGAGGAGACGTTCAAAGAATACAGCGAGACGTTTCACCTCCAGTTCTCGCACCGCCTGCCGTTCGTTTTCTACGCCACGCATTACGATTTTCAGCAGACAAACATCCTCCCATCGTTGATCTCGGAGTACACGGGAGGCTTCACGGATCTGATGAAGGGACGCATTGCCGTCCCGGCCAACGGCTCGTACGCAAACCTGCGCCACGTCGCGCGCCACGAGATGGTGCACGCGTTCATGCTGGAGAAGATCCACCAGGTGATGGACGGCCACGGCAAGTACACATACGGGCAGCCGCCGCTGTGGTTCACGGAAGGCATGGCGGAGTACATCGCGGATTCGCCGCAGACGCCGCAGGGCGAGATGTTCGTGCGCGACGCGCTGATCTCGAACCACCTCTACCACCTCGACGAGATCTGGCGCATCGAGGGCTCGTACATGATGTACAAGCAGGGCGAGGCGATCCTCAATTATATAGCGACGAACTACGGACGCGAGGCCGTGATCCGGATCCTGGAGAACTGGTGGACGTCGCCTGATTTCTCGCTGGTGCTCAGGAACTCCATCGGCGTCGATCTGTTCGACCTCGACGACGGCTTCCAGAAGTATGTCCGGCGCCGCTATTACCCGGTGGTCCTGAATCACGACTTTGCCAGCGACATCGGGAAACAGATCACGCCCGACGGCACGTTCTACAGCCACGCTGCCGCCACGATATCCAGTGACGGCGGTGTGGACATCTGCTCGCTCTCTGCGCGCGACGGCCGCGTCGTGATCTGTTCGGGGCCGCGCACGGATGAGGGGGACTGGCACCCGGATGTACTCATCAAAGGCGGGCGCTCGGGGCGGCTGGAGTCGATTCCCGCCTTTCGCAGCAAGATCGAGGTGCGCGGGGACACGCTCCTGTTCGTGGCCAAGAACAACGCGCGCGACAGGCTCTTCCTCTGGAGCCGCCGGCACAACCGCGAGATCACGTCATACCGGTTCGACGGGCTCACCATGCTGCAATCGCCGACGCTTTCGGGCGACGGCACGCGCGTGGTGTTCAGCGCCATCGAGGCGCGCGGGCGCATGGATCTCTTTCTCCTGCACCTCGCGGATGGCAAGCTCGAGCGCCTCACCCAGGACGGCTTCAGCGAGGAAGACCCGGACTACAATCCGCACGCCGACGTGGTGTTGTTCACGTCGGACCGTGGCGCCGGCGAAGACCTGGATCGCACGCACCTCTACGAAATGGTGATTCCCACCCGCGAGATCATCCCGGTGGAGGGCGGACCGTTTGCGGATTCCAATCCGGAGTGGTCGCCGGACGGGAAGTCGTTCCTGTTCATCTCGGATCGCGACGGAGTTCCGGATGTCTACATGCACCGGCCGGATGGCGTGATACGCCAGACCAATGTGGCGACGGGCTGCAGCAATCCTGCGTTCTTGCCCGACGGAGAGCACTTCCTGGCCAGCGTGTACGAGCGCGGCGAGTTCCACACCTACCAGTTTCCGATTCGAAAGCCGGAACCGTCGGTGAATGTCTTGCGCGCGCCGCTTCCGCCCGACAGCACGCGCATTCCGTGGAGCCGCGCCGACTCGGACTCGCTGTCGTTCGTGACGAAACCGTACAGCACGCGCTTCGGGGTCGATTTTGTGGGCGCGGGCGTCGCCATCGATCCGGCCGCGGGAGATGTGGGCAACGGCGGCCAGCTGGTGATGACTGACATTCTCGGCAACCACCAGATCAATCTCATCTTCGGCACCACCACCGACGAGTTCGACTCCATCCTGAAGGATTTCAATATTGCCGCCTCGTACACGAATCTCTCGCACCATTTGAATTACTCGCTGGCGGGGTTCCATCTCAACACCTTCAGCAATCCAACGCTGCGGAACTCGGACCAGGAGAAACGCACGGGCGGCGCGTTTTCGGTCAGTTACCCGCTCTCCAAGTTCGACCGCATCGAGGCCTCGACGCTCCTCCGCGAGATCGAGAAGATCAATCCCGCGACCGAGCTGGGACTGCGTCCGCGCAAGAGCTTCACGGGTTCCGTGTATTTGAGTCTCGTGCGTGACAACACGCTGTGGACTTACGGCGGGCCGCTCCTGGGCTGGCGCTTCTATCTGACGGGCGGGCCGACGGTGGACTTCCAGGGGCGCGGGTTCGACAGCTCGCTCTTGACACTCGACATCCGCCGCTATATCAAGCTGGGGCCGCGCGTCACCTTTGCGATGCGCTACCAGACGCGCAATGCGTGGGGCGGCGACGACCTGGTGTTCTACCTGGGCGGGCCGTGGACGTTGCGCGGCTATCCGTACAACGAGTTCTTCGGGCGCACGACGCAACTGGCCGATGCGGAGATTCGTTTTCCGCTGATCGACGGGCTGCGCATCGGACTCCCGTTCGGACCGATCGAGTTTCCGATGTTCCGCGGCGCGCTCTTCGCCGATGCGGGACGGGCGTCGCGCAACAACTTCTCCGTCTTCGACACGGACTGGCTGGGGACGCTGGGCGCCGGCATCGAGCTCAACCTTGGTTTCGCGCCGGTATTTCGTGTCAACTTTACTTGGCCCACGGATTTCGCTAAGATACTGCCCGGTCCCGGCTACGAGCTGTTCATCGGCTACAATTATTAGCCTCATCGCGGGCGGCATTTCGCCGCCCTGTTTTCTTTCAACTGA
Source organism: Candidatus Krumholzibacteriia bacterium (assembly GCA_035279765.1). GTDB lineage: Bacteria > Krumholzibacteriota > Krumholzibacteriia > WVZY01 > JAKEHA01 > JAKEHA01. The sequence goes on from DATEHD010000093.1 coordinate 10,372, forward strand.
CGCTTTCAATCGACGTGGAGTAATTCATGCGCTGGTCGAAGTATTACCTGCCGACGTACAAGGAAACGCCGCGTGATGCGGAAATCCCGAGCCACCAGCTCATGCTGCGCGCGGGCCTCATCAAGAATTTGACCTCCGGCGTGTACTCATTTCTGCCCGCGGGACTGCGTGTGCTGCAGAAGGTGGCAGCCATCGTGCGCGATGAGATGAACAAGACGGGCGCGCAGGAAGTGCAGATGCCGGTGCTGCACCCGGGTGAGCTTTACGAGGAAACGGGGCGTCTCAAGAATTTCGGCGACCTGTTGTTCAAGCTGAACGACCGCCGCAACCGCTTCTTTGCGCTGGGTCCGACGCACGAGGAAGTGGTCACGGACATCGCGCGCGACGGACTCAAGAGCTACAAGCAGCTCCCGCAGAACCTCTACCAGATCCAGACCAAGTTTCGCGACGAGTTCCGGCCGCGCTTTGGGGTCATGCGCGCGCGCGAATTCATGATGAAGGACGCGTACAGCTTCCACGCCACGGCCGAGTCGCTGCAGGACACCTACGAGGACATGGCGCAGGCGTATTCGAACATCATCGCGCGCTGCGGCCTGGCCGGGGTGCGTGTGGCGGCGGAGTCGGGGGCCATCGGTGGCGACGTGAACCACGAGTTCATCGTGCTCGCCGACCAGGGCGAGAGCGTCATGTTCCGCTGTGCGAATTGTGGCTATGCCGCCAATGACGAGCGCGCCGACAGCGCGGGACCGCGCAACATCGAGAAAGAGGCGTCGGGGCGCAAGGAGATATTGACACCGGGCAAGCACACGGTCGAAGAAGTGGCGACGTTCCTCGGTGTCTCGCCGCAGCGCCTGGTGAAAACGTTGCTCTTCCGCTCGGGCGACCGCGTGATTGCTGCGCTGGTGCCGGGAGATCGTGAGCTCAACGAGATTCGTTTTGCGAAAGTGATCGGCTCTTCGGATTTTCGTCCGCTGGATGAAGGCGAGATTTTCACTGCCACCGGGGGGCCGGTGGGATTTTCCGGCCCGGTCGGCCTCCAGAACGTCGAGATCATCGCCGATTCGCTGCTCGACAAATACGATGGCATGATCGTGGGTGCGAACCAGAAAGAAATGCACTTGCGCGGCGTGCGGATGGGTACCGATTTCAAGGCGGGAAAGAGCGCCGCGCTTTCCACCGCGAAAGCGGGAGATGTGTGCCCGCAGTGCGGCAAGGGCGAGCTCGAGCTGCAGCGCGGCGTCGAGATCGGCCACATCTTCAAGCTGGATACGAAATACAGCGCGGCCATGAAGGCCACGTTCAACGACACCGATGGGAATGACAAGCCGTTCATCATGGGGTGCTACGGGTTCGGCGTGTCGCGCGCGGTCGCGGCCACGATCGAGCAGCATCACGACGAGAAGGGCATTCGCTGGCCGAAATCGCTGACGCCGTTCCACGTGGTTCTGACGCTGGTGAACATTTCCGATGAGACAACTGTGAACGCCGCGGAGAAGATCTACGCGGAGCTCGGTGCTGCCGGGTTTGATGTGTTGATGGACGATCGTGATCTGCGCCCGGGCCCGAAATTCAAGGACGCGGAGCTCATCGGCGTGCCGGTGCGCGTGACGCTGGGTGAGCGCAATTTGAAGGACGGAAACGCAGAGCTTTATTACCGGCTGGAGGACAAAGCCGCGGTGGTGCCGTTGGCGGATGTCGTGTCGACGGTGAAGCGCTACTACGCGGAGTAGAAAATCGGGACGTCGACGCGCCCTCAATCGCGGAAACAAGAACGCCGCCCATCTCGCGATGGACGGCGTTCGTTTTTCCAATTCTGCCGTCGGACGCCTGAGAGGCTTAAAACTAAGCGGCCTTG
>DATEHD010000094.1:0-2504 GCA_035279765.1 Candidatus Krumholzibacteriia bacterium
TGTCGAAATGAGGCGACGGAGGCCGGTGGTTGTCGCCGTCGTTCTCGTTGGTCTTCCCCCTGGAGGTTTCGCATGCGTGCATGGAAAGTTCTGGTTCTTGTTTCCGCCGCTCTCGCGGCGGGATTCGCACTGGGTATCGCCGAGGACGAGCTGCCGTTCACCAAGAGCGACATTACGAGCGCAGCAAAGCTGATCGGGATCGACTTCACCGAGACCGAGATCGACTCCATGCAGGGAGATCTTGCCGACTATCGCAAGGGCTACGAAGCACTGCGAGCGGTGAGCATTCCCAATGATGTTCCGCCCGCGCTCGTGTTCAATCCGATTCCGGGTCAGTATCTGCACGCGTCCACGGACAAACGGGCGCGGCCCATTGAATGGAGCCGGCCGCGCAGCGTCAAGCGCCCCGCCAACCTGGAAGATTGTGCGTTCTGGTCCGTGCGCGACCTGGCCGAGTTGATCCGCACCAAACAGGTGACATCCACCGAGTTGACGCAGATGTATCTCGCGCGGCTCAAACGCTACGCGCCCAAGCTCGAGTGCGTGGTGACCTTCACCGAGGATCGCGCGCTGGCATCGGCCAAGAAAGCTGACGAAGAGATTGCGAAGGGACACTACCGCGGCATTCTGCACGGGATTCCGTACGGCGCGAAGGATCTGCTCGCGGTGCCGGGCTACAAGACCACGTGGGGCTCCGCGCCGTACCAGAACCAGGAGATCAACGACACCGCGACCGTGATCAAGAAGCTCGACGACGCGGGTGCGGTGTTGATCGCGAAGCTCACCCTGGGCGAGCTCGCGTGGGGCGACGTGTGGTTCGGCGGCATGACGCGCAACCCGTGGAATCTCGAGGAAGGCTCGAGCGGTTCATCCGCGGGCTCGGCGTCGGCCACGTCGGCAGGATGTGTTGCATTTGCGATCGGCACCGAAACGCTGGGCTCGATCGTGTCGCCGTCGACGCGGTGCGGCGTCACCGGGCTGCGTCCCAGCTTCGGACGCGTGAGCCGCGCGGGAGCCATGGCGCTGTCGTGGTCGATGGACAAGATCGGCCCCATCTGCCGCACGGTGGAGGATTGTGGCATCGTGCTCGACGTGATCAAGGGCCCCGACGGGCTCGACCCGGCCGTGGTGGATGCGCCGTTCACGTATTCCACCAGGACCAAGCTGACTGACCTCAAGATCGGCTATGTGAAGGCGCTCTTCGACGAGGATTATCCCAACAAGGCGAATGACGCGGCGACGCTGGAGAAGTTGAAACAGCTGGGCGCCACGCTGATCCCGATCGAGCTGCCGAAGATTCCGTCGGCGCCGCTGGGGGCGATTCTCACCGCCGAGTCGGCGGCCGCTTTCGACGAGCTGACGCGCACCAACAAGGACGACGAGATGAAGCGCCAGATTCGTAACGCATGGCCCAACACGTTCCGCGCGGCGCGCTTCATTCCCGCGGTGGAATACATCCAGGCCAACCGCGCACGCACGCTGCTCGTGCGTGAGATGGCCAAGCTGCCCGTCGACGTGTACATCACGCCGGCCTTCGGCGGCGACAACCTTCTATACACGAACATGACCGGCAATCCGTGCGTGGTGCTGCCCAACGGGTTCAACGACAAGGGAAGCCCGACCAGCATCACGTTCATGGGCAAGTTGTTCGAAGAGGGGAAGGTCATGACGGTCGCGAAAGCGTACCAGGACGCGACAGACTTTCACCTGAAGCATCCGCCGATGTTCGCGTCAGCGAACTAGCACGACCGCTCGGCGAGGAATTCCTACGGGCTCGTGCCTGCTGCGATCCGTCGCGCCTGGGCCGCTATCGCGTCGTCAGTGGTGTGGAGAGTAAGGAACTTGGTTGCTGCCTGGGCCGCGGCGGCTGTGTTGCCCTTCTGCGCTTCGGATTCGGCGATGAAGAACCAGCCGTTCACGAACTCGGGGTCCTTGTCGACCACCGCGGAGAGCTCGCGAATGGCGCCGTCGAAGTCGCGCTGCTGGTAGAGCGCCAGTCCGCGGTTGAAGCGGGCGTGCAGATGACGCGGGCGCAGTTCGAGCACGCGCTGGAAACTCTGGGCGGCTTCGGCCCACTGCCGGTTCTGCATCTGCATGATTCCGAGACTGTTCATGAAAGTCGCATTGTCGGGCGCCAGCTCGACGGCGTGCGCCACGTGCTGCAGCGCGTCGGCGCTGTGTCCCATCTTGGCTTCCGTCCGGCCCATGCCGTTCCACGCCGGCGCGTAACCGGGGTTGAGCTCCACAGCACGCTGGAATTGCGCCAGCGCTTCCGGGTAGTGCTCACGCTGGTACAGGCTCACGCCCAGGTTGCCACGCGCGCGGGCGTTGTCTCCCGACATGTCGACGGTCTTCTGAAACAACGTCGGTTCGTCTTTCCAATCAAACGTGCGCGTCACGGTGCGTGCCGAGCACGCCACCACGAGCGCGCAGAATGTCGCGAGTACGGGAACGCGCCAGCGCCCGGCGGCGCTCGTAACGAGCAGTGAGACGAGAAGCACGTA
>DATEHD010000095.1:0-10302 GCA_035279765.1 Candidatus Krumholzibacteriia bacterium
CGCCAGCGCGGCGGCGGTGGGCTCGTTGATGATGCGCAGCACTTCGAGGCCGGCGATGCGTCCCGCATCCTTGGTGGCCTGGCGCTGCGCGTCGTTGAAGTAGGCGGGCACCGTGATGACGGCCTTGTCGACCGGCTCACCGAGGAATTCCTCCGCCGTTTTCTTGAGCGTCTGCAGGATCATCGCGGAAATCTCTTCGGGGCGAAGCGAGTGGTCCTTCACCTTGACCAGCACTTCGCCGTTCTTCCCCGCCTCCACCGTGTAGGAAACGAGGCCCGCCTCGTTCTTCACTTCATCGAAGCGCGTTCCCATGAACCGCTTCACGGAATAGATCGTCTGCGTGGGATTGGTGATGGCCTGGCGCTTGGCGATGTGGCCGACGAGGCGTTCGCCGTTTTTCGCGAACGCAACCACTGACGGCGTCGTGCGCAGCCCTTCCGGCGTCGTCACGACCGCGGGGTCGCCGTCCTGGATGAAGGAAATGCACGAATTCGTGGTTCCGAGATCGATCCCAATTACCTTCGACATCATCCGGCTCCTTGCGCCCGAGAAGTTGCCCCGCACGGGCCGCGCCTCAGCGGCGTTCGAGAGCTGAACGCGCGCAAGGCGGGCCGTGCAAAAATCTGTATGACTCAGGAATCGCTGCTACTTTGCAACGATGACGTGTGCGGGACGGATCACTGATCCGTTGTAGCTGTAACCCTTCGTGATGACCTGCGCGACATGGTTGGAGGCAACCTTGTCGGTCTCGATCTGTCCGATCGCCATGTGGCGATTCGGATCGAAGGGCTGATGGAGCGCGTCAACTTCGGTCACGCCCATCTTCTGGAGCACCTGGAGCAGATTGTTGTAAATGAGACGAACTCCCTTTACGAAGTCGTCGCCACTGCCCGGAGCTACCACCGCAAACGCCCGTTCGAAATCATCCAGCGAATTGAGAACTTCGAGAATGACCTCGGTCCTGGACTGCTGCTTAAGCAATTCCCATTCCTTGGCGGTACGTTTACGGTAGTTTTCAAACTCAGCGGCTGAGCGGAGCCATTTGTCTTTGAATTCCTTCACTTGCGCTTCGAGTGAGGACTTTTCGGCCGACCAGCCTTCCCGCTCGGCAGCGATGCTCTGCGATTCCTTCTCGAGCGCCATTTTTTCCTTCTGCAGTTTGCCAATGGCGGAATTTTTTTCCGCGAAGCGATCGAGGATCTGCTTGCGCGAGAATTTGGGCCGGCGTTCCCCGCCGGCGGCGGCGTCACCGGCGGCAGCGTCCTCGCCGTCGGCGGGCTCCGCAGCGTCGGAATCGATGTCGTAGACGCGGTCCTGCGTCTCCGCGTCCTCGTCGTTGTGAATGCCCGCGCCGGGGCGGTCTTTGTCTTCCACGTCCGTTCTCCCTCTTAGCAGAAGTATTCTTCGCCGATGGCGCGCATCTCGCGCGACACCGCCCCGACCAGCGAGAGCGCCACATCATAGCGCATCCGTGTCGGACCGATGATGCCCAGCACTCCACGGGCGGCGCCCATCCGGTACCCGGCGGTCACCATGCTGAACGGATGCAGCACATCGTCATCGTGCTCGCTTCCAATCGTGACTTCGGTGCGATCCAGCGGCCTCGCGGCAAGCACCGAGGTCAAATAGTCCCGGTTGTGCAAGATTCGTAACAAGGATTGCAGCGCGCGCGGGTCAAGAAGCTCGGGTTGCTCGAGGACGCGGCTTGTCTCCTCCACCCAGAGTTCCACGGCAGGCGGGGCGGAAAAAGTTTCCTCGCAGTGCAGCGCCACCTCGCGCACGATCACGCCCTCGTCGGTGACGTTGTCACGCATACTCTCGCCGAGCAGCCGTTTCGATTCATCGAGGGGCCGGTCCGCCACGATATTGCGCAGCAGATCTTCCGCGGCGCGCACGCCCTCGTCGCTGATATCCCGATGCAGGCGCAGGGTCATGTTGCGTTCGTGCTCGGGGATCAGGTGCACGGACATCAACACACGACGCGCATCGAGGCGGAAGAGCCGCAGCGATCGCACCCGGCTCTCCTGCAGAATGGCGCCATACACCACCGCCACCTGATTCGACATCACGCCCAGAAGGTGCGACGCCTGCGCCATGACAGCGTTCACGTCGGGGCCCGGCACGCGCAACTCGGCGCGCACCGCGGCCGCATGTTCGCCCCCGGTCAGCGCCGAATCCGTCTGCAATTCTTCGACGCGCGCGCGATAGCCGGCGTCGGTGGGAATGCGCCCCGATGAAATGTGCGCCTTGCTGATGTAGCCCTCCTGCTCGAGCACCACCATGCGATTGCGAATGGTGGCCGTGCTCATGTGCTGGCAGCCTTCGTCGTGGACGCGCTGCGAGCTCACGGGCGCGCCGTCTTCAACATACGCATTGACGATGGCTCGCAAAATCTCGCGGTCTTTTTCCATCAGCATGTTGCGGCTTCGCTCAGGCGAAGTACCAGTTCGTTCAGTACCAGGTAACCCCGATCGGTGGCCCGTACGCGATCACCTTCGATCACGAGGAGGCCTTCGCGGCAGAATTCGTCGACGTGTGCTGCGTCCCGCGCCAGCCACTCGCGGGGAGCGCCGCGGTCGGTGCGCAGCGCGAGCATCAGGCGCTCGAGGCGGTCGTCAGCCACGGCGTCAAGGTGACGCGCGCGGATATGCTCCGGTCCACTGCATGAAAGATACGCATCCAGCGAGGGCTCATTCCAGAATCTTTGCCCGCCCATGGACGAGTGGGCGGCCGGACCGAGCCCGAGGTAGTCGCCGCCGTCCCAGTACACGCGGTTGTGGAGGGACTCGAAACCGCGCTGGGCGTAATTGGAGACCTCGTAGTGGCGGTAATTAGACGCCCCCAGCGTGCTGCACACGGTCAAGTATTCATCAGCCACACGGTCAGGGTCAACCGCGGCAAAGAATCGCTCGACTTCGTGCGACATGTCGCCGCCCGCTTCGAGTCCGTACACGGAAAGGTGCCGCGGCTGGTACCTGAGCAGGGCGGCCAGCGTCTGCAACAGGTCATCCGGTGTTGTCTTCGGAACGCCGAGCAGCACGTCGAAGCTCACGTTGTCGAGCTCGCGCATGACGGTCTCGATCGCGTGCACGTTGATCTCCGGCGTGCAGCGCTTGAGCACTTTCTGTCCTACCTCGTGCATGGACTGGATGCCGAGGCTGGCGCGATTCACACCGAGCCCGCGCAGGAAAGAAACCATCTCGCGCGTGACGTCTTCGGGATTCATCTCGACGGTAAACTCCAACGGTCCCGTCGACGGCATCCACGGGGCGAGCGCCCGCATGATGCGTTCCCACGAATCATGGCCCAGCACGGTCGGCGTTCCGCCCCCCACGAAGATGGTGCGCAGCGCCATTTCGCCGCGATGCGGCATGGCCGCCTCGATCTCGCCCAGCAGCGCGTCGACGAAGCGCACCTCGCGCTCGCGCTGCGCCTCGACGTGATAGAACGAGCAGTACGAACACCGTCGTGTGCAGAACGGAACGTGGATATATAGAGACAGTGGTTTCATCGCTTGTGATCGAGGTCGCGAGCAACGCGAGCGGCGCTCGATCAGGGGAGGACTCTAATGAATCAGGTCGCCTATCCGCGAGAAGCGAATCGAGTGCGAGCTCGGGTTCCATGAGAAGTAGATGAACGCGGCTTTTCCCGCGATCACCTTCTTGTCGATCGGACCCCACACGCGGCTGTCGGAACTGTTGTCCCGGTTGTCGCCCATCATGAACAGGTGCCCGGGCGGCACCGTGAACGGCCCGAAATGTCGGTCCGGACGAGAGCCGAAGACGTACTTCGTGAACGGTTCTTTCTGCAACACGCCGTCGACATAGAGCTGGTTGTCGATCAACTCGACGGTCTGGCCTTCGGTCGCCACGCAGCGCTTGATGTAAGCCACCTTCGGCTGGTTGGGATTCGGAAAAATGATGATGTCGCCCTGCCGGGGCTGACGGATTGCGGGCAAACGCACATCAACAAAGGGAAGCTTGGGACCGTACAGCAACTTGTTCGCGAACAGAAAATCGCCAACCAACAAAGTATCTTCCATGGATTCCGAGGGAATACGAAATGCCTGTATGAAAAAAGTGCGCACAAGAAAGGCAAGACCAACCGCGAGCACAATGACTTCCGTGTATTCACGGATGACACTTTTTTTGCGCTTTGGTTTCGCCATGCCGCTCTTTCTTGACGGCTATCGGATCAGATCGCCGATGCGCGAGAAACGAATCGAGTGCGACCGCGGGTTCCACGAGAAGTAGATGAACATCGCCTTGCCCGCGATGAGTTTCTTGTCGAGCGGTCCCCAGGCGCGGCTGTCGGCGCTGTTGTCGCGGTTGTCGCCCATCATGAACAGATCCCCCGCGGGAACCTTGAACGGTCCGAAGTGCCGGTCCGGTCGCGAGCCGAAAACGTACTTCGTGAACGGTTCGTGCTGGAGCACACCGTCGACGTAGAGCTGGTTGTCGATGAGCTCGACAGTCTGCCCTTCCACCGCCACGCAGCGCTTGATGTAGTCGACCTTGGGGTCGTTCGGATACCGGAAGATGATGATGTCGCCCTGCTTGGGCTGACGGATGGCGGGCAGGTGCACATCCACGAACGGGAGCTTCGGCCCGTACAGAAGCTTGTTGGCGAAGAGGAAGTCGCCCACCAGCAGCGTGTCCTCCATCGACTCCGACGGGATGCGGAAGGCCTGAATGAAGAACGTCCGCACGAACAGGGCCAGGCCCACCGCGAGGACGATGATCTCGGCATACTCGCGGACAATGCCTTTTTTGCGCTTGGTTTTCGCCATGACTACTGGGTCCTCTCCACTTTCAAAACCGCCAGGAACGCGTCCTGCGGGATCTCGACCTTGCCCACCATCTTCATTCGCTTTTTCCCCTCTTTTTGTTTCTCCAAAAGTTTGCGTTTGCGCGAAATATCGCCGCCGTAGCACTTGGCGGTGACGTTCTTGCGCAGCGCCTTCACGGTGGTACGGGCAATAACGTCGTTGCCAATGCAGGCCTGGATGGCTACCTCGTACATCTGCCGCGGGATCACTTCCTTGAGCCGGACCGCCAGGTCGTGGCCCATATTGTACGCGTTCTCCTTGTGCACGATCATGGAGAGCGCGTCGACGGGATCACCGTTCAAGGCGATGTCCAGGCGCACCACGTCGCTTTCCTGGTGACCGATATAGTTGTAGTCGAGGCTCGCGTAGCCACGGCTCATGCTCTTGAGTTTATCATAGAAGTCGATCAGGATTTCGGCGAGCGGCATGTCGTAGCGCAGGACCGCGCGCTCCTTGGTGACATACTCCATTCCCAGGTATATACCCCGCCGGCCCTGACACAGCGCCATAATGGCGCCGATGAATTCGGCCGGGGTCACCACTTCGACTTTCACGTAGGGCTCGCGCACGTGGTCGATCTTGCCCTCGGCCGGGAACTGGGCGGGGTTGTCGACCACCAGCTCCTCGCCGGCCTTGGTGCGAACGATGTACTCCACGTTGGGCATGGTGGTGATGAGGTTGAGGTTGTACTCGCGCTCCAGCCGCTCCTGGATTACTTCCATGTGCAGGAGACCGAGGAACCCGCAACGGAACCCGAAGCCCAGCGCCGCCGAGGTCTCCGGCTCGAAGATGAACGACGAGTCGTTGAGGCGCAGTTTCTCGAGCGCTTCGCGCAGCTCCACGTACGCCTCGGCCTCAACGGGATAGAGCCCGCTGAACACCATCGGCTTCACTTCGGTATAACCGGGAAGCGGCGCGTCGCAGGGGTCGGCCTGCAGCGTCACCGTGTCGCCCACCTTGATCTCGTGGATGTCCTTGATGCCGGTAACGATGTAGCCCACTTCTCCGGCTTCCAGCATGGGTGCGACCACCATCTGAATGCGGAAGTACCCGGTGTCCATGACCTCGAAGGTTTTTTCGCGCGACCACATGCGCACGATCTCGCCCTTGCGCACGCGGCCCTGCTTCAAGCGCACGTAAATGACCGATCCGCGGTAAGGCTCGTAGAAGGAATCGAAGATGAGGCCCTGCAGTTTGCCGTCGCGGTCTCCCTGCGGCGCGGGCACGCGCGCGACGATCGCTTCCAGGAGCTCCGGAATCCCGGTCCCCTCGCGCGCGCTCACCTTGACGATTTCTTCCTCGCGCGCGCCAATGAGGTCGTGGATCTCGTGCATGACTTCTTCGGTTCGCGCGGACGCCAGATCGATCTTGTTGATCACGGGTAGGAGCTCGAGCCACTGCTCGACGGCAAGGTAGACGTTCGACACCGTCTGCGCCTGTATGCCCTGCGCGGCGTCGACCACCAGGATGGCCCCCTCGCACGCGTTCAGGCTGCGCGAGACTTCGTAGGTGAAGTCGACGTGTCCCGGCGTGTCGATCAGGTTGAAGAGATAGTCCTGGCCGTCGTTCGCGTGGTAGATCATGCGAATGGGATGGCTCTTGATGGTGATGCCACGCTCGCGCTCGAGGTCCATGGTGTCGAGCACCTGCTCGCGCATCTCCTTGCGGGTGAGCGTGCCGGTGGCTTCGAGCAGTCGATCGGCCAGCGTGGACTTGCCGTGATCGATGTGCGCGATGATGCAAAAATTACGAATGCGTTCCTGCGGAAATGTCATGTGCAAAAGTCTGTGAAAGCCGTGTTCGGCGCGACCGACGGCGGGAATGTGCGGGAATCGCTACCAGGTTCCGGCCCAACAACGCGGCATGCCCTTGCGGGCATGTGCGGCAGGCGACGAATATACCAACGCCGCAAGTACCGGGAAAGTATGAATTTCGGGCCGGTTCCGAGGCCACCGGCGCCTCTAAACGGGTACTTACTTGAGAAGGATCATTTTTTGGGTCTGCTGCTGCCCATGGGCTTTCAGCAGGCAGAGATAGACGCCCGACGCCACCGGCATGCCGGCCTGATTGCGACCATTCCACGTCACGCTGTGCTCGCCCGCGGGGACTTCCCCGTTGAGCAGGACGGACACGAGTCTTCCTTCGACGTCGTAAACGCTGACACTGATGGTCTGGAGCGAGGGCACGGTGAAGGAAATCGTGGTCCGGGGATTGAACGGGTTGGGATAGTTCTGCTTCAACGACAAGCGCAGTGGCTCGGTCTCGACGGCAGCTACCTGCGATTGAATACGTCTTCCGTCCGGGAGAACCGCCGCGACAAAATAATCGTAGCGAGTGCCGCGTGAGATCGAGCTGTCCAGATAGGTCCGGGTTCCTTCATCGAGAAGAACATCGTTCAAGCGGCGGGCGTCGCCGCCCCGAGGTTCGCGACGGTAGACTTCGAAGCCACTCACTGGTTCGTCGGCCTGCAGATTCCAGCTCACCATCGCACCTTGATCAGTCGAACGCGCCGAAATATTCGCGAACAGAACCGGCATCAGCGGCGCCGGGCACTGCACCGGTGCAATGCGAAGGCGTTGTCCATCAATCATGAATGCACTATCCCCGGCCAGTGTGAGCGCAGCGCCCTGATACACATCGATGCAGCCTGCCCGTTTTGGCAAATGCGGATCAGAAACATCGAGCACGAGCATTTCCCTTGAGAGGGCATATGCAAAATGGTCTCGCACGGCAACGCTGCTAATGACCTCCCGCGTAGGCATCGATGCTATGACGGCAGCACTTCCAATATCGTTGAGGTCGATCACATACAACCCGTTATCGATGGATTTTCCCTGAAAAAACTGTGCAGCCACAAATGCGTAGTTGTCCTCAACCGCCACGTCAACGGGTCTCCCGGGAACCACGACGGTCTTCACATGGGTGGGAGAATAGGGATTCGTGATATCAACGATGCGCAAGCCTCCGTTGCCATTCACGTCCATTTCCGCGATGTACGCCAAACTGCCCGATATGACGCACGCAACCCCGACCTTTGTAATGCCGTAGGGATCGACGGGCTGATCAAGGCTGGACATCCATACTGGATTGGCAGGTTGCGAAATGTCGACGACAGTAAGCGTGTTGCCAACGACGTATGCACGATTCCCGCTGACGACAACTCCGTTTTGCGGTCCAACGCCGTCCGGAACGGAAGCTACGACGTGTGGCGACGAGGGATCACTCACATCCACACTCAGGAGGTCGTTTGAGCAAACGAAAGCATGATCACCCGTAACCGCAACGCTCCGGCAGCCAGCAGAGGTTGTCATCGACCCACGGAGTGGCGGGCTGTCCGGGTTGGACACGTCGATCACGTGCATGCCTCGAAATCCTTCCCCCGTGACATTGCTCAGGTCATACGTCACATAGGCCATGTTGCCCGCTACCGCGACATCGGTAGCGAAATATGAAGCGAGCAGCGAGTTCTTCACTTGAGGAACGGCCAGATTCCCGAGCTTGAGGATGACGAGACCGGCGGTCTGGGACGCGATGGCGGCGTATCCATTGGCCACTGCGATGTCAGAGTTTCTTCCCGGGACTCGAACCCTTCCCACCTCTACCGGTGAGCCTGGCTCGTGAACATCCATGATCTGGATACCGCGGCCACCTCCCACCAACGCGTAGTCGCCGTCGATCGCAACACTATGAACGCCCGCCTCCCCCATTTTGCCGACAATCACCGGAGAGGAAGGGGTGCTGACATCCACCGCTTTGACCTGGAACCACTCATGGCTGATGTAGACGTTGCTTCCGCTCACAGCCAACCGTACACCCCTTCCGTATGAATCCATCGCCAGCGTGGAGACCAGCTGCGGGTTTAGAGGATCGGTGATGTCGACGATCTCCAGGCCACGTCCTTCCGCCAGGTAGACGTAGTTGCCGGAAATGGCCATGTCGAACGCTTGACCGTTGACGAACTCCCCCGCAACCTGCTTTGGATAGGTGCGGTCCGAAAGGTCGATCGTGTGAAACAAATAGCCATCGGTGACAACATAGGCGTAGAGGTCTCTCACCTGAACCGCTCTTACATCTCCGCCTACCCATGTGATGTGAGTGTTGACACGTTTGGGTTCCGACGGATTCCTCTTATCGACGATCAACAGCCCCGAGGGACCCATCGGTAAGTAGGCGTAATTCCCCGCCAGGGTAACGTTCAAGAGGGAGTCCGGACTGGCGAGTGAACTGACAATCGACGGGCTTTCCGGATCAGAAAGATCGACGATCGTGAGGCCGGCTGCGCCGTCGGCGACGTACGCGTAGTTGCCCTCAATCGCAACCGCACGGGGCTGGCCGGGGGTTTGGAAACCTGTCAAATAGTACGGGTATAGCGAGTAGTCAATGCAGTCGGCGCGCGCCCGAATGCTCGCCAAGATTACCGACGTAAAAACAATCGTCAGGAGTACGCACGACAAGGCGCGCGAGTAAAGCAAGGAGCGAATCTGGGTGATTCGCATCGGCGGTAGTTCCTTCCCGGGGCATGCAGAGAGAGTAGCCTACCACTTCAAGAATACCATATACAAAACACAAGCTATGACTGCTATTTCGAACGCTCCAGCGTAAAACCAATCGTGAGGTAATTGGTGGTTTCGTTGGATGCGTGTGGCGTCGCCGTCTCGGGCGGCGCCGGCGGCGTGTATGTGCGCACGTCATAGAGGTGCGCGTCGATCCATGAATCGAGCAAGCCGATCAGCCACACGGCTCCCGACCACCACAGATACGTGCGCGCTTCTTCTTCGTAGAATTTCGCGAGCTCATCCTGGGTTCGGTACGGCGTCGAGCCGGGAGCGTGGAGGTCGCGCCTCGATTCGGCGAGGTGCCATTGCTTGTAGTTGATCCACGCGTTCCCGTAGTAGTACGACGCGAATCCCACCATGAGGCCCACTTTCAGCCGCCGCCCGTTATAGACCTGGCCGAGCCCCGGAAGGAGCGTGTGGCAGAGCATCGCGACCTTCGGATTCTTCTCCCGTTCCCACTTGGTGCGACCCTCGGCCTGGTTCGAGCCCATGCGCTGGAGGATCGCCTTGGTGGAATCGGGATTGATGTCGGTGGTGCCTTTGAGCGTGCCCGGCATGCCGGTTTTGATACCGAGCGAATCGCGAACCGTGATGGTGTGGGTGCTGTCGGGAATCACGACGCCCGCGCTGTCCTTGAGCGCCGGCACGACGATGCTGTCAGCCAGAGCCGGCGCGGCTGCGGCGAGCGTCACACCGCACATGAAGAAGACGAGGCACCCCGCGACAATAAAAGCGATTCGGTACAACAGTGGTTCGCTTTGCGAGCAAGCGATCGCCCGCACTCCGCAGGGGTGATGGCGGGAATGTGTGGGAATCGAACCCACCTCGGACGGTTTCGCCCGACTAAAGGGATTTGAAGTCCCCGAGGTCCACCAGGGCCCATCCATTCCCGAGGTGTTTCGTCCCGGCCCAATAAAC
>DATEHD010000096.1:0-13297 GCA_035279765.1 Candidatus Krumholzibacteriia bacterium
GGCTAACAAAGAAGGACCAGGTTGCCCGCGCAGCCCTGCTCGAGCGATTCAAGGATGGTGTCGCCCCGGCACGGAACGTCCCGGAACCGTTCGCGAAAGAAGTCGTCAGCATGTTTCAAGATTACTGGCATAAGTGCTTGCTCGGGCAGGCAAGCGCTGCCGATGCCGAGACGGATCTCTTCCACACACTCGATGCACTGCTGGCGAAGTTCGGGCGCAAGGTGGACGGCGCCGCATCGTTGGACGACCTCGATGATGCACTCCACCGCCGTCTGCGCGAAGAAGGCTACTATGCGCTGACGGGGATGACGCCGCCCTTGCGTGAGCTCATGCTCTGGCGCAAGGAGACCGTGCGCAACTACGATGTGAAACTTCCCGAGTCCACGCAGCGTGTGAAGGTTGTCTTCATGGATGAGTTCACGCTGTTGGGCTGGGCGGGGTACGCAACGGCCGACGTTTACCACTCGGCAGGATGGACCAAGCCGGACGCACTCTACTGCGTGCAGGACTCCTACGATGTTCACTCCGAGTCATTCAAGGTCAGCTACCTGGCACACGAAGCGCAGCATTTCGCGGATCACAAGGTATTCCCCGATCTCGAAGCCCCGGAGCTCGAGTATCGTGCGAAGCTCGTGGAGCTGAGCCAGGCGCAGAAGACGATGGCGGACCTGCTGGACCAGTTCTCGCATCAGACGTCCGAGGACCGCGACAATCCCCACGGCTTCGCCAACCTCCGATTGATGCGCCGTATGTCGCAGCGTCTTTCGAGCAGTCAATCGGCGTGGCAGGAACCCGCTACGCGCGCGGGATGGAATCCAAACGCGATCCGGAAAGCGGCGCTCGATCTGCTGCACGAAGACTCCAGAGATTTGCAGGCGCGAAAATGAGGGCCACTTGCGTCTGGAGGGGTCTGGCGTTGACCGCCATGCGGTTGACCCTGCAACCGGCGTTTGCGACTCGATAAACGATGCACGATACGCCCGGTTGACGCAGTTGGACCATCGTCCTAGACTGATTCCCGTCAAGCGAACTGTGCGCAGCTCCCGGAAGCGGGGCAGGTGCGTTACCGGTCCCGCGCTTCCTGGCGTCGCGTCACGAGACGAAAGAGGTGCTGTATGGCATTCGTATGGTTCATTTTGATTGGACTGGTGGCAGGGTGGCTGGCGGGCAAGCTTGTCAAGGGAGGCGGCTTCGGTGTTCTTGGCGACATCATCGTGGGCGTGCTCGGTGCATTGCTGGGTGGATTTCTATTCAGCTCACTGGGCGCATCGACAGGTGGTGGTCTCCTGGGCTCGATTCTCGTCGCGACCGTCGGCGCAGTGGTCCTGCTTCTCCTTGCGCGCCTTGTGAAACGGGGCAGCAAACCCTCCTGACGTCTCGCTGAAACGGTTCCGTCATCGGCGGGCAAAGCAACGACGCTCGACATCAGCCCGCCGGCGACGGGATCGCGTACCCGATGGAAACCTGATTCGATCTGCAACGCTCGCACCCACCCGCTAAGAGCAATGAATCCCGTACCGCGGTACCAGGCGTCTGACTTCGACGCAGTCGCGATGTGCCGCGCCATGGATGCGCGTCGCGCGGAACTCGGGCTCAGTTGGAAGGGTGTGGCCGACGCACTCTGGGAGCAGTCCGCGCTTCTCAACGCGCAGCGCAACGACCATCCCATCAGCGCATCGACGCTCACCGGGATCGCAAAGCGGCGCGACTGTACGTGCCAGCACGCACTCTTCATCCTGCGCTGGCTCGATGTAACACCCGAACACTTTGTGGATGGCGCTCGCGACACCAAGGCCGCACGCTTGCCCGATGTCGGTTCCGACCACCGTTTGCGGTGGGATCTGAAAGCATTGTATGCCGCGCTCGATGAGGCGCGACAACAGCGTGACATGACGTGGACCGCGCTGGCCGAAGCGATTGGTTGTACTTCACACCAGTTGACAGGCATCAAGACAGCGCGCTACGCGATCAGCATGGTACTCGCCATGCGTATCGTGCAATGGCTCGGGCGTCCTGCGGCGGCGTTCGTCTACGCGGCGCGTTGGTAAAGAACGACGCTCCTTGTGGGATGGCGCGCGGCGAGTTACCCTTAACCAAACGACAGGAGCCCACGAAATGACGATCACCATTACATACTGCGTCAGTTGAAACTATCTTCCGCGCGCCTCCAGGTTGGAGGCCACACTCGCGCGTGAGTTTGGCATCAAGGCCGAATTGATCAAAGGCCGGGGTGGCGTCTTCGACGTGGTCGCCGACGGCAAGCTGGTCTACTCGAAACACGCCACCGGGCGTTTTCCGGAAGAGGACGAGGTCGTTCAGGCCATTCGTGCCCTGATGTAGGGTTTTTGGCGCGGTTCGGGCGCGGCGCGGGCGACGATCACGTGCTCCGGGGTGTAAGGGGGGCCGGCCAAGGCCGACCAACCCGGTGTTGAAAGGCGGCCCATGTCATGAAAGCAATCTCGACCCGAACCATCATTGCTCTGGCCATCGCATCGATGGCGGCGATCAATTGCAGCTCGTCATCCAAGGCGGATTCTATGAAAGACGCTCAGCAGACCAAGAATCCTTACTATTCACAAACCGACACGACGAAACTGAACGTTCCCGATTCGGAATGGAAGAAGATCCTTCCGCACGACGTCTATGCGGTCGCGCGTGAGAAGGACACCGAGTACGCCTTCACGGGCAAGTACTGGAATTTCGAGGGGCTCGGGACGTACTACTGCGCCGTGTGCGGCAACAAGCTCTTTCGCTCCGACTCAAAGTTCGCGAGCAGCTGCGGCTGGCCCAGCTTCTTCGAGACGTCGCGGCCCGGTGCCGCCGTCTACGTGTCGGACAAGTCGCACGGCATGGACCGGACCGAAGTGCTGTGCGGCCGCTGCGGCAGTCACCTCGGCCATCTTTTCGACGACGGACCGCCGCCGACCGGCAAGCGCTACTGCATGAACTCGATCGTTCTCGATTTCGTGCCGGACGCGAAGAACCCGCTCGCCCCGAGCCTCACTTCGGGAAAGTAAAGATCTCGCGCATTGATCGGCGGCGCGCGACCGAAGCTTGAATTCGGCGCGCGCCCGTTTGCGTCTGTTGTCCCGCCTGAGCCTTGTGATATCGTGATCCTGTTTTTTAACTGCGCAGGATTGAATTTCGCAAGGAGACCCGACCATGTTCGTTCGTGCTTGTTACCTGGGCGTCGCGCTCGCACTGGCACCCCTATGCGCGCACGCCGGCCAGTGGCCTGACCCCGCGTCTCCCGTTGTGCCCGAAGCCGACGGCTATGTCGTCATTCCCAACGTGGCGAAAGCGCCCACGAAGAAGATCGTCTACCGCGCGATCTGGAACGCAACGCAGGGCGCCGATGCGGCCAATCACATTTTGCCCGCGCTCAACATGGCGGGATCCGAGCTCAACGCGTTGGGGGCTTCCGGCGTGCCGGTATCCAATGCAAAGTTCGTCGTCGTCTTTCACGGCGATGCGATGGATGGCATTCTCGATGACGCGCATTACCGCGCCAAGTTCGGCGTGCCGAATCCGAATCTCAGCGTTCTGTCGGCAATGAAGAAAGCGGGCGTCGAGCTCTACGTATGCGGGCAGAACATGGCCTTCGCAAAAATGGACCCCGCGACAATCAGTCCGCTTGTCACCGTGGCCAGCGACGCGCTGCTCGTGCTGATGGAATATCAAAACAGCGGCTACGCCCTGATGGACTTCTAGAGGTTTCCATGAAAATCAAGATCCGACACTGGCGTCCGGCGTGCGCCGCTCTCCTCCTTGTGTGCGCCTGCCACAGAGCGCCTCAGCCATCCATCACACCCGAAGCATCCGCGCAGGTGCCCCCGGCCGATGCGCGCGTCGTGCTGTTCGTGATTGATGGCCCACGCTGGACGGAAATCTTCGGCGACTCGACACACGCGCACATCCCGGGCATGTGGAATACGCTCCGCCCGCAGGGAACGCTGTGCACCAATTTCCGCAACGAAGGCTGGACGCTCACCATTCCCGGCCACGCCACCATGCTCACCGGCCAGTGGCAGCACCTCAACAACCAGGGGCTCGAGCGTCCCAAGCAGCCCACGCTCTTCGAGTACTACCGCAAACAGAAGAACGCCCCGCCCCGGGACGCCGTGATCCTGTCGATGAAGACAAAGCTCGACGCCGTGGCGTATGGGCTCGATTCGTTGTACGGCGAGCCGTATGGAGCATCGGTCGAGGTGGGCGACAGCAACGACGTCGAAACCTACGCACATCTGATCAAGCACCTCGATGCCGATTCGCCGCACCTCGTGTTGGCGTCGTTCTCGCAGGTGGATCTCACGGGACACGCGAACAACTGGGCCGGCTATCTGCGTCACATCGAGATCGTCGACTCGCTGGCGGTGCTGACGTGGAACCACCTGCAGGCGAACCCCGCGTACGCGGGGAAGACGTACATGTTCATCACGGCGGATCACGGCCGTCACGACGAAGCGCACGGCGGCTTCCAGAATCACGGCGACGAATGCGAAGGCTGCCGCCACATTCCGTTTCTGGCGCTCGGGCCTGGCATTCACACGAACTACGTGACCTCTGCGCATCACACACAGCAGGATGTGTGCGGTCTGGCCGCGGCAATCCTGGGCATTGAGGCGCCTCAGGCCGAGGGAGCCAGCTTTGACGATATCTTCGTGCCCGGATGGAACTGGAGCAGGGTCAAATTGATCGACCGCTAGTGGTCAGGCTCGCAACTCGCGCGCTGTCGCGCGCGTACCTAGCTCCAACCCCACGAACCAAGGAGCAGGAGCATGACCCCGCTGACACGACGGCTGGCCCTCGGCATTGTCACACTGGCTCTGGCTGCCGCGCTGAACACGGGAGCGGCGTGTGCCGATGACGCTCGCGATCGCGCCATGGCCACCATCGATGGCGACAAGATGCTCGCCGACATCAAGGAGCTTTCGTCCGACGCATACCAGGGCCGCATGCCGGCCACTGTCGGCGAAGAGAAAACGCTCGCCTATCTGACGTCGCGACTGCGCGAGCTGAAAATCGCGGCGCCTCCCGGCGGCTACCTGCAGAAAGTCCCGCTCATTCAGAAACGCGTGAAGTCCTCCACCAAGCTCAGCGTGAGTGGAGCCGACGGAACCCAACCCCTGCTCCTGGGCGACAACGTGCTGATCAAGTGCACGAGCACGGCACCCCACGTTTCAATCCCGAAGAACGATCTCGTGTTCGTCGGCTACGGCATCAAGGCCGACGAGGTCGGGTGGAATGATTTTGCGAGCGTGGATGTGAAGGGGAAGACCGCCGTGATGCTGATGTGCGACCCGCGCGGCGCCGCGGACAGCCTCTACTTCCACGGACGGGCGTTGTCACAGCACGGCTACAGCCTGCAGAAGATCGAAGACGCGGCGCGGCTCGGCGCACGCGGTGTGATCATCATTCACGACCAGCAGGCCATCGGATATCCGTGGGCAGCGATTGCCTCGCGGGCCACGCGTCCGTATTTCGAGCGTGTGCGCGACAAAACGAGTCCGCCCGCACCGGCGTTCTCGATGGTCATGGATCACGCTGCGGCGGATGCGATGTTCAAGCGCGCCGGCAAAAATCTCGCGGCGCTGGAGAAGGATGCGTGCAACAAGGGATTCGTGGCGCAGCCGCTCGGATTGTCATTGAGCGGTGAAGTCGACGTCGACGTCGCCTCGAAACCGTCCAACAATGTGGCGGGCGTGATCAGGGGCAGCGAACGACCCAACGAGTATGTGCTTTTTTCGGCGCATTGGGATCACGTCGGCATTGGTGCGCCGGTCGCCGGCGACTCTATATATAATGGAGCAGTCGACAACGCCTCCGGCTCCGCCGCGCTGCTGGCCCTGGCGCGAGCCTACTCCGCGCTTCCCATGCCTCCCAAACGCTCGCTGGTGTTTCTGTGGACGACGGCGGAGGAGCAGGGATTGCTCGGCGCGTATCATTACGCCGACCATCCCATCTTCCCGCTCTCGAGTACGATGGCCGATATCAACATGGATGCGCTCTTCCCGTTCGGACCGTACAACGGCATGACGGTGGTGGGACTCGGGAGCTCCGAGCTCGAAGACTACATGCGCGACGCCGCCGCGCAGTTTGGACGCAAACTCATCGACGATCCCAATCCGGAGTACGGCGCGTTCTTCCGCTCGGATCATTATCCGTTTGCGCGCAAGGGCGTGCCCGCCATTTTCGCGATCGGTGGCCCGCTGGACACGCCGCCGCCGGATCCGGCGCTCTCGGCGCGCTTCGACGACTACTTGAAAAACAAGTACCACCGTCCCAGCGACGAAGTGCGCGACGACTGGGACATGCGCGGCATCACTGACGACGTGAAGATCTATTTCCTCACGGGATACGCCATCGCACAGGATGCGCGCGAACCCAACTGGTACTTTGGAAGCGAGTTTCGTCCGCTGTGCGACAGGCTACGTTCGACGGCGCACCACTAGTCACGAGCGTCGGCGCCGTAGCGCTGAAGTCTTCGCGCGACTAGTTGCTGATCCGGCCGTCGATGATGTTGTAACGATTGCCGCTCTTGGCAACGGCGACCATCGAGTAGTGGTCTCCCGACGTTTGGTAATTTTCGAAGGACGAGAACACTCGCGCCATGGCTTGCGCGTTGTAAGGATCCATCTGCTGCAGGTCTGCGAGTGAGAAACTTTTCGGGTAGTAGCCGTTGTCCACGAACATGGTTTCGATAAAAACGCCGAGCTGTTTGCACGCGCTGCGTTCTTCAGTGCCCTTCGCCTTATCCATGGCGGCGCCCACGTTTCCGGTGTAATCGAGTACCTTTTCCGCCTCGTCGCGCTGAAAACGGTTGAGATCGTGCCCCAGGAGCTCGCGCGCAACCGCCGCCGCTTCATCGAAGCGCTGCCGCACCAGGAGCCAGCGTGCCTTTTCCATGTAGAACTCAAACTCGAGGTGCTGCCGCGCGCTCTTTCCGTCCTCGGTGTCGAGTTTTGCGAGATCCTTGAGCATTGCCTCGGCGCGGTCGAACTCACCGTCGCGCGCCAGCGTGCGCGCCACGTGATAACTGCCGTAGGAGAGCAATTCGAAATGGCGAATCTGGAGGCGCACGCTGTCCGCGATCTGGTAGGGACGGGCTTCGGCGAGAAACTCGGTCAGCGTGACGGCGGACGCGCCGGGCTGGTCTGCGTCCAGCGAGTCGACGATGGCGTGGAAGCGGCCGGCCAACGCGGGCGGGGTCGGCTGGAGCTCGCGCTCGCACGCGCCCAGCGCGCACGCGACGGCGCCGGCATACAGCGCACGACGAAGTATGCCTTTCGCCCCGGGCATCAGCGGCGTCGCGAAGCCAGGGGTAGCGCGTCTTTCGTAAACTCGTGTCCCAACCTGACGATGTAGCCTTGCCGGTCCGCGTCGTCCTGTATGGAGACGTAGAGCAGCCCCTGGTCATCGGTGGTGATGCCGCACACGTTGTGGAGTTTGCCGGCAAACGCAGCGATGGCCTCGAGCCCGTTCTCAGCCGTATAGCGGGAGAGCTTTCCGTTCTTGCTGTCGGTGAGATACAGAACGTGATTCGCGTACCAGATGGTCTCGGGCGAGAAGTCGGGCCGGTTTTCCAGCACGCGTTCGAGTTTCATGGACGGCGTCAATCGGTACAGCACGTCGTCGTGGTTGTCGGCGATGTAGAGGTTGCCCCGGTCGTCGTAGACCATGCTTTCGGGCTTCGTGATGCCGCGCGCCGCGGTGAGAAACGGCGAGATTTTTCCGTTCCGGCTGACGCTAAAAACTTCGTGACGCACGCCGTCCCCGACGAGGATGTCACCGGAGGGCGCGAGGGCGATGCCTTCGGTCGAGAACAATCCCTTGCCCTTGCTCACCACCACCGATGCATGACCGTTATTGTCGACTTCATACAGTCCGCCCGCGGTATCGTCCGTGAAGAAAATGTTGCCTGCGTTATCGACGACGAGATCCTCGGGCTCGCGGATGCCCAGCGAAGCGTCGCATAGAGTTTTCACATCGTGCGCGTTGTTCCAGATGCGCAGCGCGCTTCCGCCCTCATCCGCCATGATCAATTCTCCGTGCCACCATAGGATGCCATCCGGCCGGTCGATCCCGTCCCGGGTGGTCGCGGTAATGGCCGGGACATAGGAGTGGTCGACGACGAGCACCATGCCGTGTTCGTCGAGGCCGCACGCACCGAGCAGAAGAACGCATGCGAGGGAGAGGGCCGGCGCGGCGGCGCGCATGATCCGCGACAGGGGGCGGATCATGTTCATCCGGCGCGGAAGTAGCGCGCGACGGCGCTTCCGGTTTCGATCAGTGCATTGAGATCCTGCAGCGTGTTCGAAACCTCGAACAGGGCGATGAACACGAGCGCCGTTGCGACCGCCTGGTGGCGCAGCGTCCAGCGCGCCAGCCAGTCGACACTCCATCGCAACCAGCCGCCGAAAACAGCCTGGCACACGAAGAGAATGAACGCGCCGATGGCGGCGCCCGCCACGATGTCGAGCGGCGAATGTTGACCGGTGACCATGCGGCCGACAAGGATGACGAGAATCGTCCACGCCATGGCGAAACGACCGATGGCGGGCACGGCCAGCATGATCCCCGCCGCGATCGTGATGTAGAACGCGGCGTGGTCGCTGGGGAAAGCGTCGAGATCATTGGACGCCAGCTCGCCCTGCAGGAGCCCCCGATACTTCTTCTGGCTCGCGCTTTCGAGCGGCACGCGATACGGCAAGTGCCGGCTCTCGACGAGGCGGCTGCCCTCGAGGTGATAGGTCTCTTGCGAGTACACGAACGGCCGGGGATGAAACACGTGCGTTGAAATGACGCGCGTCGTGACGACCACGACGCCCGAGGCGAGCAGAGTGACGAGAAGGATGCGTCGTGTTGGCACGGCGCTCGTTTCGTCGTGGTGCGTATACCACGCCGCCAGAAAGCATCCGCCCAGGAACGCGGCCTTGACGAGACTGTTGTGGAGCGTCAGCGCGAGCAGGTTGTCGAGCAGCCAGAAATGTCCGGTCGCCTGGTTGAGGAGCTCGTATAGCCAGTCGCTGGCCGCAATGATCAAGTGACCGAACATCGGTGTGTCCCTGCATTACTCCCGGTTGCCCGTTCATCCTCGTTGTGTCGTGAGATGCCCGGGCGTTGCACGTCGCGCCCGAGGGAGTGCAAGGAATGGTCCGTTCGGGCCGGTATTGCGCGATCGTGGGGGCCGGGGCGGGTGTCCAGTTCACGGGTCGGGTGCGCTGCGGAGAGGTTTCAGGCGGACCGGCCGCAGAAATACTTGCCAGGTATCCCGGGAAGCGGGATACACTCACGGACCTGTCCCGCAAATGCGGGGCGGACGCGTACTTAGGTCGGAGGTCCCATGGTCAGAGACGTCTTCCGTACCAAGAACATCGCCCACATTCTCGCCACCGCGGATGGGCACGAGTCGCTCAAGCGCACGCTCGGACCCGTCCAGCTCACCTTGCTCGGAATCGGCGCCATCATCGGCGCCGGCATTTTCTCCGCCGTCGGCAGCGCTGCCGCCGGTGGTGCCGGGCACGAAGGCGCGGGTCCCGCGCTCATGCTCTCGTTCATCATCACTGCTGTCACGTGCGGGTTCGCTGCGCTGTGCTACGCCGAGTTTGCCTCGATGGTGCCCATCGCCGGCTCCGCGTACACGTACGCCTACGCGACGCTGGGCGAGTTCATCGCGTGGATCATCGGATGGGATCTCATCATCGAGTACGCGGTGGGAAACGTGGCGGTCGCGATCTCGTGGTCGGGATATTTTCAGGCGCTGCTCAGTACCATCGGGCTCGCGTGGCCGGACTGGCTCGGCATCGATTATCGAAGTGCGGCGCAGGCCGCGCACCAGTTCGCCACCACGACCGACGCGAGCACGCTGAGCGATGCCACCGTGCACGCGGCGGCGGCCTTCGGGCACGCGCCGCATCTCTTCGGAATTCCGATTCTGTTCAACCTGCCGGCGGCGGCGATCGTGGGCATTGTGACGTGGGTGTTGGTGGTCGGCATTCGTGAGAGCGCGTGGTTCAACACAAGCATGGTGGTGTTGAAGCTCGCCATCATCGCGTTCTTCGTGATCTTCGGGGCACGCTTCATCGACAAGGCCAACTGGCATCCGTTCATGCCCAATGGGACCGGCGGCGTTTTCTCCGCCGCCGCCATCATCTTCTTCGCATACATCGGCTTCGACGCCGTGAGCACGGCGGCGGAAGAAACACGCAATCCCAAACGCGACATGCCCATCGCCATCATCGCGAGCCTGGTGGTGTGCACAATCATTTACATGGCGGTCGCGGCGGTGCTGACAGGCATGGTGCCGTGGAAGGAACTGGGGACGGCGGAGCCGCTCGCCACGGCCTTCCAGCAGCGCGGCATGGTATGGCCCACCATCATCATCGCGCTGGGCGCTGTGTTCGCAACCACATCGGTGTTGATCGTGTTCCAGCTCGGGCAGCCGCGCATCTTCTTCTCGATGGCGCGTGACGGTCTGCTTCCCAAATGGGCCGCGGCCGTGCATCCCAAGTATCGCACACCGCACATCACCACCATCATCACGGGCCTGGGTGTCGCGTTCTTCGGCGGCATTGCCAACATCAACGAAGTGGTGGACCTCACCAACATCGGGACGCTGTTTGCGTTCGTGCTTGTGTGCATCGGTATCACGGTGCTGCGCTACCAGGATCCGGGACGTGAGCGCCCGTTCCGCGTGCCGGGCGGCGCGTGGATTTTCCCGATGCTGGGCGTGGTGTCGTGCGTGTTCCTCATGATTCATCTGCCCCCGGCGTCCTGGTGGCGTTTCTGGGGCTGGCTCGTGCTGGGCATGTCGATTTATTTCTCGTACGGGTACAACCATTCGCAGATCGGCCAGGGAGCGGGACGTCCGGCGAGTGCATCGCGCGTTCAGAAGGCGGTCGCGTTCGGGTTCCTGCTGGCCGGTGTCGGACTGTTCGTGATTCCGCACGACGCGAGCGCAGCGCGGCTGGTTGCGATGGCGTCGGAATCCAACGTGCGCGCTTCGTCGGGGCTGATCATGATCTTTGTGGGACTCGTGATGGCGGTAATGGGCGGCTTCCGGCTTGGGACCGGGAAGCATCCTGTTTCGTAACGCGTACCGGTTGCAACCATGTCACTGTCGCTGCTCGCCGTCGGATTCCTCGTCCTGCTCGTGGCCGGATACCGTCTCTACGGTGGCTGGGTGGCGAAGCAGTTCCGTCCCGATGACGGGCGCGAAACGCCGGCGCATCGCTTCCAGGACGGCGTCGACTTCGTTCCCACCAAGCCGTTTTATCTCTTCGCACAACACTTCTCGGCGATTGCCGCCGCCGGTCCCATTGCGGGACCCATTCTCGCGTGCCAGTCATTCGGATGGCTGCCGTGCCTGTTGTGGATCAGCCTGGGCGTGGTGCTGATCGGCGCCGTACACGATTTCTCGACGCTCACGGCGAGCGTGCGCCACGGCGCCACCTCGATTGCGGAAATTGCGCGCGAACATCTCGGCACCCGCGCGGGCCGCGCGCTGATGGCGTTCATCTGGCTGGCGCTGATCTACGTGATCGTCGCCTTCACCGACATCACCGCGGCGACGTTCGTGGCGGGCACCGAAGAGCTGCAGCAGGGCAGCGTGGAGTTCAACGCGGGCGGCGCCGTGGCCGCGGCGAGCACGATGTATCTGATCCTCGCCATTGTGATGGGATGCATCCAGCGCTTCGCACCGAAAGTTCCATTGTGGCTCCTGACCATCGTGTTCGTGCCCGCCACCTTCGGCGTGGCGTGGTTCGGCACGCACATCTCGCACATGATGGTCCTCGATCATCGCGTGTGGGGAGTTCTCATTCTCGCATACTGCTGCATCGCGTCGGTGACGCCGGTGTGGGCGCTGCTCCAGCCGCGCGGGTACCTGGGCGGGTTCGTCCTGTATTCGGCGCTGATCGTGGGCGTGATCGGCGTGCTCTTCGGCCACTACCACGTGCAACAGCCCGCCTTCAAAGGTTGGAACGTGGGCGGCATGACGGGTGCCATGTTCCCGTTCCTGTTTGTGACCATTGCATGCGGCGCGTGCTCGGGCTTCCACGGCCTGGTGTGCAGCGGCACCACGTGCAAACAGGTGGAGAAAGAATCACACATGCAGCCCATCGGCTACGGCGCCATGCTGGCGGAGGCGTTCGTGGCGTTGATCGCGCTGGTGACAATCATGATCGCGGCGCCCGACGCCATCAAAGGCCTCGCACCGGGGACCATTTATGGCAACGGCATCGGACGCTTCCTCTGCCTCGTGATCGGTCAGAACAAGATGTCGTTCGCGGTGACGTTCGGAGCCATGGCGTTTTCGACCTTCGTATTCGACACGCTGGACGTGTCGCTGCGGCTCGGGCGCTACCTGTTGCAGGAGCTCTTTGGCTGGCGCTCGCGATTCGGTGGCATCGTGCTGACGCTCGCGACGGTGGCGATTCCCGTGTACTTCCTCGCCTTCGGCGAAAAGGGAAGCTGGCTCAAGTTCTGGACGCTCTTCGGCGCGTCCAACCAGCTGCTCGCGGCGCTCTCGCTTCTCGTCATCACGGTATGGTTGCACCAGGCCCGGCACCGGATCGCATTCACCCTGATTCCCATGGTGTTCGTGCTTGTCATCACGCTTTGGTCGCTCATCAAGCTCATGCTTGCCAATGCGGCCCTCGCCAGGGGCATCGACATTGCCTTTTTCAATGCGGTATCGGCGCTGGTCCTGACACTCCTCGCCCTGTACCTCGTGGTTGCCGCCATCGTGAAGGTCCGCAGGGCACCCGCCGGAGCGCTTGTCACGGATTAGCAGGACAAAACTCATCCTTTTGGACTAGACCGCAATTCCACCCGGGCTGGCGTAACTATTGCTTTGACTCATTATCCGAGAAACGTCATTGTTGGAGTGCGGCGCAATGACGCGCCGATAAGACACATGTCAGTCACACGAGTTACGGCTGGGACGTGCTTATCGCACGCCCCCTTTTTGTTTCCCGCGATGACGGAATGAGGCAACTATGACGCAACCGAAGGCCCCCTCAACCATCGTCGGGTGGCAACAGACGCTCGCGAAGTACCGGCGTCCGCACCACGGACGCAGCATCTGGCAGGTCATCAACACCGTCGGCCCGTACCTGGCCCTGTGGGTGTTCATGATCCTCTCATACAAAATTTCCTACTGGCTCACCCTGGCCCTCGTCCCCCTCGCCGCTGCATTCCTGATGCGCTCTTTCATCATTGCGCACGACTGCGGACATGGCGCTTTTTTCCGCTCACGGACGGCCAACACGATCGTTGGAACCGTCACGTCGCTCTT
>DATEHD010000097.1:0-2749 GCA_035279765.1 Candidatus Krumholzibacteriia bacterium
TCCCGGTCACCGGCCAGCAGCGTGAAGATTTTCGCGGCCGGCGATGACGCCGCCAGCTCGCTCACCTCGCGACCCATGATGTCGCCCCCACTCATCCGCGTGATGCGCTCGGCGGCGCTGTTCACGGTGCGCACGCGGCCGCCCGCATCCGTGCTCATGACTCCGGTGCCGATGTTCTCGAGAATGGTCTCGAGATAGCGCCGGCGTTCCTCCAGCGCGCGCTGCGACGCGGCAATACGCTCCGTCATCTCGTTGAACGCGCTCGCCACCATGCCCACTTCGTCGGAGCGATTTTCGCGCAGGCGCACGTCGTAATCCCCGCGGCTGATGCGGCGCGTGCCGGCGACCAGCTCGCGCAGCGGCTCGAACACACCGCGCGCCACCAGGAGCCCGAGCCCGATGGTGGCCGCGAGCAACAACGCAAAGCCGCCGAGGAGCACGGAGGTCGCGCGCTGCACCTCCATCGAGTACGACTCCGGCCGAAACAACAGCGGCACGGCGATCGCGGCGCGCGTCGGTGATGCGATCCACGCACCGGTTAGATCCGCGCGCGTCCAGCGGTCGAGCGGCAGGTATGCCACCTGGAAGTCGTAATCACCCGCGCGCTCGCTCGCGAGCGCGCGCTCGGAGCCGAGCATGCACACCTCGACGTACGCGGACGAGTTCATCGCCGAACTGATGAAGCCGCCGGCCAGCAGCCCCTCGCGGCTCGACGACACCAGGTCACCATCGGCGTACACGTTCACGTCCGCGCCCACCTGCTCGGCAATCTCGGCAAGCAGGTCGGCATCGATGGCGCGCGCGTAGTACACGTAGTAACTGCCGGCGCCGCTACGCGACGTGATGCTGACCGGCGCGCTGAACACACCGATGTGCGGCACGCCCCCGATGTTTGTCACCACCAGGTCTTCCGTCGACACCTCGTCGATCGTTCCCGCCACCGCGACACCTTCCGGCAGTTGTTGGCCGCTCCCGGCAAAGAGCATCACCGCGCGGCCGCCCCCGAGGTCGCGCACCGCTGCATCGCGGGCGGAAAGAAATGGCGCCAGGTCGGAGCGGCCGAGGAAGAATTGCAGCTCGCCGTGGAGCAGGTTCACAAACGCTTTGCGCGCACTCTGCGCCTTGTACGACGCCTCGTCGCGGTTTTCTTCCACAAAGCGCTGCTTGATGAAATCCACCGAGAACGCGCCCAGCAACAGAGCCGGCACCAACGCGACGAGCAGGAACGACGCGAGCAGCTTCTGCTGGAATCCCACGCGCCGCGCGGAGGTGAGCGTGGGCAGCACATTGCGCACGCGCGGCACCGCGCCCATGAGCACGAGTGTGACGAGCACCACGAGTGCAAAACACATGTACAGCGAGAGCAGTGTCGACCAGCGCAGGAGGTGCTTGCCCGTCGACGGGACAACGAAGCCCGCCAGAAGCGTACCTGTCGAATCGGACGCACCTGTGGAATCCGGAGGCGCTGCGAGCGAGACCACGCGGTACGTGCGCGTCGTGGAGCGCAGCACGGGCCATTGGCGCGCGGCGGCGTCACGCATGACGGCATCGCTCACGTGCGCGCCCACGGCCAGCTGCTCCGACGACGACTCCACAATGCGGTGGTCGCGGTCGACGCGCGCGAGCAGGAGCGCCTCGGGCTCTTCCACGCGCGGAGCCACACCACCCTGCTGCACGTTGCGCAGCACTTCCGGCGTGCGCGGGCCGGTACGCGCCGCCAGCTCCAGGCTCTCGAAGAAAAACGGCAGATCGACAATCACCTTGCCGAGCAGCGGCACCACGCGCGAGGTGTCTTCGAAGGCGCCACTCTCGTCGATGTTCACGATGCCGCGGTAGAAACGCACCGTCCCCTGCGGGGTGCCGCGCGTGAGATCGAGCACCGCCCAGCGATTTCCTTCCGGTGTGTCGGTGCGTTCGCCGCCTTCGCCGATGCGCGCGCGGTACGGCATGTCGACGGAGAACTCGCTCACCACACTGTCCTGCGCGTTGACCACATGGATGGCGCAGCTGTAGCCGAGGAGGCTCAGCGGGCTGTCGGCCCACAGATCGAAGGCAAGACGGCCCGCATCGGTAAGAGGTCCGGAATGACGCACGGCCTGGCGGATCTCTTCGCGGTGGGCGTAATCGCCGAGCACGTCTTCCAGGATCACGACCTTCCAATTGTCGGCCGGATTGTTGACCTCTTTCGACTTCTCCAGAACGAAGCTCTTGCGCAGCTCATCATACTGGCGCGTGAGGTACACGTAGCCCACGCCAGACGTAATCGCGACCAGCGCAAACGCGGCAATGCCGACGGACACCAGGTCCTCGCGCTGCGCGATGCGCGGCGCAAACGCAACAAACCACAGGAACGGAATCATCAGCACCAGCGAGACCCACGAATGTTGCGCGACGCAGAACCCCACTGTGATGGCGAGTGCGATCACGCACGGCACCAGCGCGCGCACGCCGCCCAGGAGGCGCATCGCGCCCCACGTGATGAACACCGCGGCCAGCAACAGACCGCTGATGATGAGAAAGAGCGAAAGCTGGAGACTGAGGAGGCTCATATCGGTGAGCGCCATCGTCTCGCCCAAGAGGCGCGGATTCGCGTTCACCACCACCGTCTCGATCAGGCGATGGATGAGAATCAACGCGCCCAGTCCGGCCACGCTGACCACCACGCCCGCGAGGAGCACGCGCCACCAGCTACCCGCGGGGGGAGATTCCTGCGGCGGCGCGTCTGCCGCCGCCTGGCGGCCGCCGCGGA
>DATEHD010000098.1:0-2882 GCA_035279765.1 Candidatus Krumholzibacteriia bacterium
CCCTCGAGAGCGTCGAAGATCTTGCCTGGCGCGGCGAATTGGGCGACATCACCCCTGAGGTCGCGGTTAAGCATTTCCTGAAGGCGATCAAGAAAGGCCTGCTTAAGACATTCTCCAAGATGGGCATTTCGACCCTGCAGAGCTATCAGGGTGCGCAGGTGTTTGAAGCGATCGGCCTGAACAAAGAACTCATCAATACTTATTTTGCGGGAACGACCTCGAGGCTGGAAGGCATTGGGCTTCCCGTTCTCGCGGCAGAGGCACAGATCAAGCACGAGCACGCCTTCCGTCCACTCACGGAATTCGAAACCGAACTCGCTGTCGGCGGCGCGTATCACCAGCGGGTCAACGGCGAGTATCACCTGCTGAATCCCGGCACCATCAGCAAGCTGCAGCACGCCGTGCGTCAGGAGAGCTACGAGACCTTCCAGGAATACACACAGCTCATCGACCAGCAGAGCGCCAATCTCTGCACTCTACGCGGCTTGATGAAGCTCAAGAAGAGCGACAGGCCGGTCCCGCTCGAGGAAGTCGAGCCTGCGAAGGAGATCGTCAAGCGCTTCACCACCGGCGCGATGTCGTTCGGGTCCATTAGCAAAGAGGCGCACGAAACACTCGCCATCGCCATGAACCGGATCGGCGGCAAGTCCAACACCGGGGAGGGTGGCGAAGACGAAGAGCGCTTCAAGCCAGATGCCAATGGCGATTCGCGGCGTAGCGCGGTCAAGCAGGTCGCGTCCGCGCGTTTCGGCGTCACGGCGAATTATCTCGTCAACGCCGACGAACTCCAGATTAAGATGGCGCAGGGCGCCAAGCCCGGCGAAGGCGGCCAGCTTCCCGGACACAAAGTGGACGACGTCATCGCCCGCCTCCGTCACTCGATTCCGGGCGTCGGCCTCATCTCGCCTCCGCCGCACCACGACATCTATTCGATCGAAGATCTCGCGCAGCTCATCTACGATCTCAAGAATGTCAACCCGCAAGCCCGCATCGCAGTGAAGCTGGTTGCAGAAGTTGGCGTCGGCACGGTGGCAGCAGGCGTGGCTAAAGCTCACGCCGACGTCGTCCTCATCAGCGGCGACAGCGGTGGCACGGGCGCATCTCCGCTGAGTTCAATCAAGCACGCCGGCATTCCCTGGGAACTCGGCCTCGCCGAAACGCAGCAAGTTCTCTTGCTCAACGACCTGCGCAGCCGCATTCGTGTCCAAACCGACGGCAAGCTGCAAACCGGACGCGATGTTGTCATCGCCGCACTACTCGGAGCTGAAGAATTTGGCTTCGCCACCACGCCCTTGATCGCCATGGGATGCATCATGATGCGCAAGTGCCATCTCAACACATGCTCGGTCGGCATCGCCACGCAAGATCCCGTGTTGCGCAAGCAGTTCAAGGGACAACCCGAGCACGTCATCAATTTCTTTTTCTACCTCGCGGAACAGGTTCGCCAGCACATGGCAGAACTCGGTTTCCGCACGGTCGATGAGATGGTCGGCCGCGTCGAGATGCTCGACGTGGAACCCGCCGTTGAACACTGGAAAGCCCGCGGCCTCGACTTCTCGGCTATTCTCTACAACCCGCCACTCCCATCCCGCGTAGCCCGCCGCTGCGTGCACACTCAGGATCACGGGCTCGACCATGCCCTCGATCACCAGTTAGTCGAGCATTCACTCGATGCGCTGCTGAGTCTGAACTCCACGGAAATCAACTTGCCCGTGCGCAACGTGAACCGCTCGGTTGGAGCCATCCTGAGTGGAGAGGTCGCGCGCCGCTACGGCTCAGCCGGCCTGCCCGACGATACGTTGCGAATCCATTTGAGCGGCTCGGCCGGACAAAGCCTCGGCGCTTTCCTTGCCAAAGGGATCACAATTACGCTCGAAGGGGACGCCAACGACTACGTCGGCAAAGGACTCTCCGGCGGGCGCATTATCGTCTATCCTCCTCGCGAATCGACCTTCGTGCCGGAAGAGAACATTCTCATCGGAAACGTCGCTCTCTATGGCGCAACCAGCGGTGAAGTCTTCTTCAACGGCGTCGCCGGCGAGCGCTTCGCTGTGCGCAACTCCGGAGCGGCCGCGGTGGTCGAAGGCGTCGGCGACCACGGTTGCGAATACATGACCAACGGACTGGTTCTCGTACTTGGGGCGTGCGGCAGAAATTTCGCCGCCGGCATGAGCGGTGGTATCGCGTATGTGCTCGACGATGCAGGCACGTTCCGCCAACAACAGCTTTCGCCGCTGCTCGAGATGAGTATGGTTACGGAGGAGATCGATCGTGGGCAACTACACGCGTTGATCGAACGACACGCTCGCCTGAGCGGCAGCCGCCGCGCACGCCACGTGCTGTCGCACTGGACCACGATGGCGCGCCGTTTCGTGCGCGTGATTTCGTACGAATACAAGGAGGCGTTGCAGAAACGGGTCTCCGTTGCCATGCCAGCCGGCCATGGGTGACGCGCGCGGATTCATCACGCTTCGCCGGGCGCAAGCGGTTCGCCAGCCGGTGGAGCAACGCGTCAAACATTGGCGCGAGTTCTACACGTCGCTTCCCGAGGACGGTCTCGAGGCACAGGGCGCGCGGTGTATGGACTGTGGCGTCCCGTTTTGCCAGAGCGACACCGGTTGTCCTGTGCGCAACACGATTCCCGAGTGGAACGATCTCGTGCACTCGGGCAAGTGGCGTGAAGCGTCGGAAGTCTTGCACGCGACGAACAACTTTCCCGAGCTCACCGGTCGTCTGTGTCCGGCGCCGTGCGAATCTGCCTGTGTGTTGTCGTTGATCGACGAGCCGGTCGCGATTCGAACCGTCGAGCAGGCCATTGCGGATCGGGCATGGAGCGAGGGGTGGGTGGCACCGCGGCCTCCGCGTTTCGAGAGTGGAAAAAC
>DATEHD010000099.1:0-7495 GCA_035279765.1 Candidatus Krumholzibacteriia bacterium
TGCTCATCGCGCTGGAGCTGTGCACGCTCACCTTCCTGAACGGCGACATCTCCAAGCGCAATCTCGTCGCGGCCTCGCTCTTCGGTGACGGCGCGGCGGCGGTGGTGGTGGCGGGCGCGGACGTGAAGCACGAGCGCCATCGTCAGCACCGGGCGCTGTCGATACACGCGTCGCAGAGCACGTTATGGAAGGACACCCTCGACGTGATGGGTTGGGAGGTGGAAGACGCCGGGTTGCGCGTGGTGTTCTCGCGCAGCATTCCGAACATCGTGATCGAGCACGTGCGTCCCAGCCTGGAGGGGTTTCTCTCGACGCAGGGATTGGCGCTCGGCGACGTGCGGCACATGATCGCGCACCCGGGTGGCATCAAGGTGCTGCGCGCCTACATGGAAGCGCTCGATTTGGATGCGTCGCGCCTCCACCACGCGCGCGATGTGCTGCGCGACTACGGCAACATGTCGTCGCCTTCGTGCCTGTTCGTGCTGGAACGCTTCCTCGACGCGGGCGATATCGCGCCCGAGGAGTACGGCGTGGTGATGGCGCTGGGGCCGGGCTTCTCGTCGGAGTACGTGCTGGTTCAGGGCGAGGCGTGAGGGCGTGGCCTTCGGAATCCCGCTGTGGCCGGCGGTCGTCCTGGCCGTGATGATCGGACAGCGTATCGGCGAGCTCTATCTCTCGTCACAGAATCTTCCCTACATCCGCGCGCAGGGCGGGCGCGAATTCGGCCGCGCGCACTTTCCGCTCATCGTCGCGGTGCACACGCTCTTCCCGATCGTGTTCGTGATCGAGCTCCTGCACTGGCATACGCGCCCGGGGCCGCTGTGGCCGCTCTGGCTGGCACTCTTTCTCGCGGCACAGGTGCTGCGTTATTCCGCCATCGTTGCGCTGGGCAAACGCTGGAGTACGCGCGTCTTCGTGCTCCCGGACGTCCCGCTGGTAAAGGGCGGCCCCTATCGCTGGCTCCGGCATCCCAACTATGTCGCGGTGGTGATTGAATTCATCGCCGCGCCCATGCTCCTCGGCGCGTGGCGCACGGCGCTCTGCATCGGTGTGCTCAATGCCGCGGTGCTCGCGGTGCGGATTCGCTGCGAGAACGACGCGCTTCAGCGCGCCGCCGTGGATTCTTCGCGGTAGAAACAGGACATCTCGTCCATCACCTCGCGCGCCACCGCCGGCTCGATGGCCGGTGCGTCGGCCTTGATGTCCCACAGCTTGTACTTCTGCACGTACATCGGATACACGACGTAGACATTGCCGTGCGAAATGATGGCGTGGTTCACGTAGCTCGTGATCACGATGGGACGGTCCGACGGCAGCGCGCCGAACATGTCGTGGCCGCTGGAGTAGTCGCGCTCGGGTGCATCGCAGCCGAGGCCTTCCTGGAGCAACGTGGCGGGCAAATCGATGTGCGCCGTGGTCGCCTGCACCGTGCGCGGCTGGCGCCACGGCACGTAGATGAACATCGGCACGCGCGTCTGGTAGCCGGTGAAATTGCCCGTGTGGCCCCAGTAGTCGGCGTGATTGTCGTCGAACTCCTCGCCGTGATCGGACGTCACCACCACAATCGTGTTGTCGAGCACGCCGATCGAATCCAGCGCCGCGACCACGCGGCCCACCATCTCGTCGGTGTAGTGCACAGCATTGAGATAATCGTTGAAGAACGCGTCATGATTCTGCGCCGAGCGCGAGTTACCCGTGATCCCGAGGTCGAGCTTGCGCGCCGGCTTGAAGGGCGCGTCGTTGTGCGGATAGAAATAGTTGAAGTGCGTCGATTTGTAGAACGCGAAGCCGAAAAACGGCCGCCCCGCTGCGTGCTCTGCCGCCATGAAATGAATGAGCTGGCTCGTCATGTCGGCATCCTTGGTGTCGGCGTTCTTTCCTGCGAACGTCTCCTTCACCTCGATGTCCTGGAACATCGCATCCTTGATCTTGTGCCGCTCGAAATGCGAATCGGCAAAAATGCCGAAGGCGTAATGGTTCTCGCCCAGCACGTCGATAAGCACCGGGTTGTCGATGGTGCCGCTGTTGGCCTTGACCGCCGTCCAGTACGTGGGATGGATGCCGTAGAAGAGCCCGAACACGCCGCTTGGCGTGGAGTTGCCCGAGCTGAAATGGTTGGCGAACACGCTCGAGCGCTGCGAGAGCCGGTACATGTTGGGTGAAACGCGCTCGTTCATGGTGTCATAGCGCCAGCTCTCGAGCAGCAGCAGCACGATGTTGGGACGGCGCGCGCCCGCGGGGATTTTCCAGTGCACCGGGTGCAGGGGATACATGAACGAGCGTTCATTGCCTTCTTCGATGGCGCCGGTCTCGGAAACCGATGGCAGCATGTGCGCGTATTTCACGGCGTCGCGGTGCGACACGATCGGAAAGTAGAAAGGAAGCCGTGGTGTGATCTGCGTGATGCGCCCGTCGTTGCGATCGTAGGCAAGCACGTGGATGGCCTGGCTGGCGCCGAACGCTACCATCGCCAGCACGCCGATCGCGGCGGCCCAGCGCAGCGGTGCGCGAATTTTCTTCGCCACACGGAGGATCCACCACTCCAGCGCCGCGACGGCGGCAATGATTCCAATCGTCACTGCCACCATGCGCGGCGATACGCCGAGTCCGTTGAATTGGCCGATCAGGTACTGGAGCCAGAAAGCATCGATATGGAAGCGGTACAGCCGGTACACCACGCCGTCGATTGCCAGGTAGCCCAGGGCGACGGCCAGAAGTGTGCTCGAGATCACGAGGGCCAGCCGGGTCGAAAATCCGGTGATCAGGAAGACCAGGCTGATAACGATCAGGAGCGCGAGCAAGTAGTACCCCAGCACCACCAACGCCGCGTAGATGCCGGCGATGCTGGTCGGATCCGTGCCACGGAGGTAGCGCGTGGCGAGGAGGAGTAGAAAGGGAATGTTAAGACCGAGCGCCAGTATTGCGCGGGCGTATGCCCCGGCGCGGGCGGACCACCAGGTCCGGAGGGAACGGCCAGCCGATTCGAAGGTCATTGGTGCAGTCCAGGCGGCCGCCACTATATCACCCGGCCGGAAAGGGCGGCAATCGTGCCGGCGGGATGCTCGCAAAAAAAAGACACTCGAATTGCCAGCGCAAGCGTTTCGCGGTATCTTCTTTGGGCCGCTCACCGCACCGTACTCACCACGGTCGGCTCCTCGCCCTTGCGGGCGACATGCGTTCGCGGCCCGAAAAGCCAATTCCAATCATTTGTTGAAAGAAGAAGTGCGCGCCTGACGCGCGTTTGTCGTTAGAGGGAGCGTCATGAAGAAGCGACTGCTGTTTGTGATCACCGGGCTCATCGTGCTTGTCGCGGGGCTGGCATTCTTCAAGTACCACCAGATCCAGGCTGCTATAAAAGGAGGGGGCTGGAGTCCTCCCCCCGAGGCCGTGACGACCACGGTCGCGACGGAAGCCGAGTGGGAGGGCACCCTGCACGCCATCGGCGCGGCCGCCGCGGTCAACGGCGTCACGGTCAGCGCCGATCTCCCGGGTATCGTCTCCTCCATTGAATTCGAGTCCGGTCGCAAGGTGCAGAAGGGCGCCGTGCTGGTCCGGCTCGATACCATCCAGGAGCACGCCCAGCTCAGCTCGGCCATCGCGCGTCGGGATCTCGCGAAGCTCGACCTGGAACGTGTGCAGCACCTGCGCGAGCAGAACGCCAACTCGCAGGCTGACCTCGACCGCTCGGCCGCGGAGGCCAAGCAGGCCGAAGCAGCCGTGGCCGAGTTGCAGGCGGTCATCAACCGCAAGACCATCCGCGCGCCGTTTTCGGGTGTGCTGGGGATCCGCAAGGTCAACCTTGGTCAATACCTGGCCGGAGGCGACCCGGTGGTTTCGCTCCAGGCCGACACGCCGATCTACGTGAACTTCTCGGTGCCGCAGCAGAACGCCACCGGCATTTCCAACGGCGACGCCGTGAACGTGGTCAAGGAAGGCACGTCGGAGACGATTGACAGTGGAAAGATCACTGCCATCAATTCCGTCATCGATTCCGACACGCGCAACATCGACGCGCAGGCCACCTTCAGCAACAAGAGCGGCCAGCTCCACCCCGGCATGTTTGTCGAAGTGGCCATCATGATGGGAGACAAGGCGAAAGTGGTGGCGCTGCCGGCGTCGGCGATTTCGTACGCGCCGTATGGCAACTCGGTCTTCATCGTCGAAGACATGGAAGGACCGGACAAGAAGAAGTACAAAGGTGTGCGCCAGCAGTTCGTGAAACTGGGCGACACGCGCGGCGACCAGGTCGCCGTGATTTCGGGCGTGAACCCGGGCCAGGAAGTGGTCACCTCGGGCGTGTTCAAGCTGCGCAGCGGCGCGGCCGTCCAGGTGAACAACAACATCACGCCGTCGAACACCACCGAACCCAAACCCACGGATAGCTAGAATGAAAATCACAGACATTTTCATTCGGCGGCCGGTCCTCGCGATCGTCGTCAACCTGGTCATCCTGATCGCCGGCATCCAGTCGATCCGGTCGCTCTCGGTGCGCCAGTATCCGCGCAGCGACATCGCGGTCGTGACCGTGAGCACGGCGTACATCGGCGCCAACGCCGACCTCGTGCGCGGATTCATCACCACGCCGCTCGAGCGCGTGATCGCAAGCGCGGACGGCATCGACTACCTCGAGTCGTCGAGCGCGCAGAGCGTCAGCACCATCACGGTGCACTTGAAGCTCAACTACGACACCAACGCCGCTCTCACCCAGATCCAGGCCAAGGTGGCGCAGGTGCGCAACACGCTCCCGCCCGAAGCGGAAGCGCCCGTAATCGAGCTCGCAACGGCGGACAACCAGTTTGCCGCCATGTACCTCGGCTTCTCGGCCAAGGATCTCGACGGCAACGAAATCACAGACTACCTCACGCGCGTGGTGCAGCCGAAGCTCTCGGCCATCAACGGCGTGCAGCGCGCCGACATCCTGGGCGGCCGCACCTTCGCGATGCGCATCTGGCTCAAGCCCGATCGCATGGCGTCGCTCAACATCTCGCCCAGCCAGGTGCGCGCGGCGCTGACGCAGAACAACTATCTGTCCACGCTGGGCGCCACCAAGGGCACGATGACGTCGGTCAATCTCGTCGCCAACACCAACCTGCAGACGCCGGATGAATTCAAGAAGCTGGTCGTGAAGGAGGCCAACGGCTCCGTGGTGCGCCTCGGCGACATCGCCGACGTCGTGCTGGGGGCCGAGGATTACGGCCAGGAAGTCCGCTTCAACGGGGTCAGCGCGACGTTCATGGGCATCTGGGTGCTTCCGGGTGCCAATGCGCTCGACGTGATCAAGCGCGTGCGCGCAGCTATTCCGGAGATTCGCGCCGGGCTGCCGACGGGCATGGAAGTCGGTATTCCCTACGATTCGACCGAATACATCAGCCACGCCATCCATGAAGTGTTGAAAACGCTCAGCGAGACGATCCTGATCGTCATCCTGGTGATCTTCCTGTTCCTGGGTTCCTTCCGCGCCGTGATCATTCCTGTCGTCGCGGTTCCACTCTCGCTGGTGGGCGCCGTGTTCATCATGCTGGTCCTGGGCTTCACCATCAACCTGCTGACGCTGCTCGCCATTGTGCTGTCGGTGGGGTTGGTGGTGGACGACGCCATTGTCATGGTGGAGAACATCGAGCGTCACATGCACATGGGGCAGAAACCGTTCGAGGCCGCGATTGCGGCCGCGCGCGAGCTGGTGGGTCCGATCATCGCCATGTCGCTGACGCTGGCGACTGTGTACACGCCGGTCGCCATCCAGGGCGGACTGACGGGCGCGCTCTTCAAAGAATTCGCATTCGCACTCTCCGGCGCCGTCATCGTGTCCGGTATCGTGGCGCTCACCCTCTCGCCGATGATGGGCTCGCGACTCCTGCGCGCGGGTGGCACCGAGCGCGGCTTTGCGGGCTTTGTCAATCATCGCTTCGATATGGTGCGCGCGCGCTATCGCCGCGCACTCACGACCACGCTCAAGTATCGTGGGGCAGTGCTCGCGGTGTGGGTGGGCTTCCTGCTCCTGATTCCGCCGCTCTACATGTTTTCGGGCAAGGAGCTTGCGCCGACCGAGGATCAGTCGGTGGTGTTCGGCATCGTGCAGGCGGCGCCCAACGCGACGCTCGACCAGACCACGCTGTTTACCGGCGAAGTGAACAAGGTGTTTGAGTCCTTCCCGGAGAAGAAGGCAGTCTTTCAGCTTACGTTTCCGAGCGGCGGATTCAGCGGCATGGTCACCAAGCCGTGGAACGAGCGCAAAAAGAGCAGCCAGCAACTGCAGGTGGAAGCGTCGATGGGTCTTTCCAAGATTCCGGGCATTCGCATCATTCCGGTGGTTCCGCCCGCGCTTCCGGGCGGCGGCACCTTCCCGGTTGATTTCGTGGTGGCGTCCACGGCCGAGCCCGAGCAGCTTGTCGAGTTTGCCAACCAGCTCGTGATGAAGGCATTTGGCAGCGGATTGTTCATGTTTGCCGATACCGATCTCAAGTTCGACCAGCCGCAGGCCGAGGTCGTGTTCAACCGCGACAAGCTGCGCTCGGAAGGCGTATCGCTCTCGCAGGCCGGCGCCGATCTCTCCACCATGCTGAGCGGGAACTATGTCAACCGGTTCAGCATCCAGGGGCGCAGCTACAAGGTGATTCCGCAGATCAAACGCAGTGATCGACTCACCGCCGACCAGCTGAAGGACATCTATATCACGGGTGCCAACGGCAAGCTGGTGCCGCTGTCAACCTTTGCCACCATCGAGACCAGCACGCAGCCGCGTGAGCTCAAGCGCTTCCAGCAGCTCAACGCCGTGCGCATCCAGGGCGCCATTCCTCCGGGTGTCTCGCTCAACAAGGCACTCACCATGCTGGAGACAGAAGCGAAAAAGATTCTGCCCCAGGGATACTCGATCGATTACGCCGGCGAGTCGCGCCAGCTGCGCAAGGAAGGCAGCAAGTTCCTGGGCGTGTTCATGCTCTCCGCGATCCTGATTTATCTCGTGTTGGCGGCGCAGTTCGAGAGTTTCCGCGATCCGTTCGTGGTGCTCGCGGGCTCGGTGCCGCTCGCACTCTCCGGTTCGCTGATCTTTTCGTTCCTGGGCTTCACCACCATCAACATCTACAGCCAGGTGGGACTGATCACGCTGGTGGGACTGGTGGCGAAAAACGGAATTCTGATTGTGCAGTTCGCGAACCATCTGCAGGAGCAGGGACGCGACAAGCTGAGCGCGGTCATTGAAGCCGCCGAAACGCGACTGCGTCCCATTATGATGACCACCGCGGCCACCGTGGTTGGTCACCTGCCGCTCGTGTTCGCGCACGGTCCGGGCGCCGGCGCCAGAAACTCGATCGGTATCATGCTCGTCACCGGCATGATTATCGGCACCACCTTCACGCTCTTTGTGGTTCCCTCCATCTATATGTTGGTGGCAAAGAGGCACAAGGCCGAGGTCAGTGACCAGGATGTCGACCTCCCGGCTGCCGCGTAAACCGGTTACATAGTTACCACCCAAGGGCGGCCTCGCAAGGGGCCG
>DATEHD010000100.1:0-3994 GCA_035279765.1 Candidatus Krumholzibacteriia bacterium
ACGCGCACATGGACGCGGCCAACGTCGACCTCAAAGCCTTCACGCAGGATTTCTACTGGAAGATTTGCAAGGGCGACCTGCAGACAGTCCTCGATACGCTCGTGTATTTGAAGCGCGAGACCAGCGTGTGGTTCGAGATCACCACGCTTCTCATTCCCGGCAAGAACGATTCCGACGAAGAGCTGAAGGCCATGTCCGCTTGGATCATGAAGGAGCTTGGTCCTGATGTGCCGCTCCATTTCAGCGCGTTCCACCCTGACTATCGCATGCTCGACGTGCCGCCCACACCCCCGGCGACGCTCACGCGCGCCCGTCGCATCGCGCGTGAAGCCGGCATCCATCATGTATATGTCGGCAATGTGCACGACGAAGAGGGAAGCAGCACGTACTGTTCGAAATGTGGCGAGAAACTGATCGGTCGCGATTGGTACGTGATGACCCAGTGGAATCTCACCGCGGCGGGCGCCTGCCGCAAGTGCGGCGAACCCCTTCCAGGCCGCATCGAAGGCAAACCGGGCACCTGGGGCGCGCGACGCCAGATGGTCGATATGCGCGCCTTTGCATGAAACCCTGTTTGCTCTTGTCCAACTGAACGATATACACTCCTAGACCCTGATTGCCCGGCGCGTTGGTTGGTCGTAACACGAGCGGTGATATTGAAATTGTCCCATGATCACGACTTGACGCTCACGGCTGAGCGCGCGGAAGCCGCCGCACTCATGTCGTTCATGCGCGCGCCGGCACGCGACGTGTCGCTGCGGCTCGGCATGTCTCTCATCCAGGAAGGCGGCGCCGTTGCCGCGTTTGTGCCGGCGGCGGATGTCCTCGCTCTGAATCGCGTCATCGGCCTGGGCGTGCACGCGGCTGCATCGGAGACCCAGCTCGATCGCATCCTCGCCTCCGCGAAGTCTGCGGGTGTGCGGAGATTGTTCCTGCAAATCACGCCGGATGCACAGCCGGCGGAACTCACGAAATGGATCGAAGCGCGCGGCGGCGTGCCGCACAATCGCTGGGTGCGATTGTGGCGCGGTGTTCATGAAGAACCCTTGCCGGAAGCCACGCTGAAGGTTGTGCAGGTCCGCACCTTGCGCGCGGACGCTTTCGCCCACGTGGTGCGCATCGCGTTCGGCATGCCGGAAATGATCGACCCGATACTCACGGCGACGGTGGGGACGCCGGGCTGGCAGCACTACGTGGTGCGTAATCAGACCAAGGTGGTGGCGACGGGAGCGTTCTTCGCCGTTCGCGGTGTCGCATGGCTGGGCTTCGCGGCGACGCTCCCGGACCATCGCGGCGCGGGCGCGCAAAGCTCGCTCATCGCTACACGACTTCGGGCCGCCGCTGCCATGGACTGTCGCATGGCCGTCACCGAGACCATGGAAGAAACCCCCGAACACCCGGTGCCATCCTACCGCAACATGCTGCGCCTGGGATTCCATGAAGCGTATCACCGCCAGAACTATGTCATCACGCTGACGTGAGGCTCGTGGAATGGTTGCATCGCTCGACGTGAATCGTGCTGCATCTGGTTGACCACGATTGATTGGTCCATCGAATAGGGCCGTCCCATCCCCGCGTTCCGATATTTGCTTTCCCCCCAAAAACACCCTACAATGCGACCAAGACCATTGGCGCGCTTGATCGCGCCCCCCGCTGAACGCCCATTCAGGAGGCTCACTTACCATGAAACCGTCATTCAAGCTGCTGGGCTTTGATCACGTGACCTTTGCGGTCGGCAATGCCAAGCAAGCTGCTCATTATTATCAGTCGGTGTATGGCTTCGACCTGGCAGGCTATCGTGGCCTGGAACAGGGAGACCGCCAGACCGCCAGCTACGTCCTCAAGCAGAACCACATCTTCTTCGTCCTCAATACTCCATACCGCGGTGAATCGCCGCTGAACGAGTCGCTCGCGAAACACGGTGACGGCGTCACCGACATCGCGTTCGCCGTCGACGACGCGGCCAAAGCGTGGGAGCACACCACGAAGCACGGTGCCAAGTCGGCGTTCGAGCCGCGCACGATGGAAGATGAGCACGGCAAGGTCGTCGTCTCCGGAATCCACACCTACGGCGACGTGACGCACACCTTCGTCCAGCGCGAAGGTTATAAAGGAGTGTTTCTCCCCGGCTATGCGCCCGCGAAATCGCGCATCAAGGCCAAGTCGACGGGCCTTCTCTTCATCGACCACATCGTCGGCAACCAGCCCGACAGCGAGATGGAGAACGTGGTTCGCTTCTACGAAAACATCTTCGGTTTCCAGCGCTTGTGGACGGTGGACGACAAGGACATTTCGACAGATCACACGGCGCTGCGCTCGATCGTAGTCGCCGACGAGAATGAAACCATCAAGATGCCGATCAACGAGCCGGCGCAGGGCCTGAAGAAATCGCAGATCCAGGAGTACGTGGACTTCAACTCCGGGCCGGGCGTCCAGCACATCGCGATGTCGACCAACGACATCGTGTTCACGATCAAGACGCTCGTGGAAAACGGCGCCGAGTTCCTCTATGTCCCGAAAACATATTATGAGGACCTCGCGAAGCGCGTGGGTGTGATCGAAGAGGACATGAAGGTGCTCGAGAACATGGGCATCCTTGTCGATCGCGACGACCGCGGCTACCTGCTCCAGCTCTTCACCAAGCCGGTGCAGGATCGCCCGACGCTCTTCTTTGAGCTCATCCAGCGCAAGAACGCGCGCTCGTTCGGCAAA
This sequence comes from Candidatus Krumholzibacteriia bacterium, assembly GCA_035279765.1. Classification (GTDB taxonomy): domain Bacteria; phylum Krumholzibacteriota; class Krumholzibacteriia; order WVZY01; family JAKEHA01; genus JAKEHA01. Next base: position 2,713 of record DATEHD010000100.1, read on the forward strand.
GGCAACTTCAAGGCCCTGTTCGAATCCATCGAGCGCGAGCAGGCGCGTCGCGGCACGCTCTAGGAGACACCATCATGTTTTACATCCAGCGAGGGAAGATTCCGCGGCGTCGCCACGTGGTGTATCGCAACGAAAAGGGCGAGCACCAGTACGAGGAGCACATCAGCCGTCTCGGTTTCTCCGACATCTATTCCAACGCGTATCACATCCACATGCCGACACGCGTGGCGAAGGTGGGGAAGTTCCGTCCGCTTGTGCTCGAGGCTGTCGAAGGCGATCATCGCCATCGTCACCTGAAGACGTTCGACTTGAAGCCCAAGGGCGATTTTGTGACCGGGCGCGTGCCGCTCATGTTCAACGCCGACATCACGATGGGTACCATGAGCCCCGTGAAAGGCAACAGCGACGCGTTCTACAAGAATGCCAACGCCGACGAAGTGATCTTCATCCACCAGGGCAGCGGAACGCTGGAGAGCATGTTCGGCAATCTCAAGTTCGGAAACGGCGACTATATCGTCGTTCCGCGCGGTGTGATTCACAACATGGTGTTCGACACCGACAACAATCGTGTGTTCTACATCGAGTCGAGCGGTCCGGTGGATACACCGAAGCACTATCGCAACCAGTACGGGCAGCTCCTCGAGCACTCGCCGTACTGTGAGCGCGATATTCGCACGCCGGAATTCCAGCCGCCGGTCAACGAGGTCGGCGACCACCCGCTGCACATCCGGCTGCACCACGGCGTGCAGGAGTACGTGTGGGGACACCACCCGTACGATGTCGTCGGCTACGACGGCTTCTACTATCCGTGGATTTTCAACATCAAGGACTACATGCCGAAGGTCGGCCAGGTGCATCTGCCGCCGCCGACGCACCTCACCTTCAGCGGCCCGGGCTACGTGATCTGCTCGTTCTGCCCGCGTCCGTTCGATTTCGATCCCAACGCGGTGCCGATTCCGTACGCGCACTCAAACATCGACAGCGATGAAGTGCTCTACTACGTGGACGGCAATTTCATGAGCCGCAAGGGCATCGATATCGGATCGATTACGCTGCACCCGTACGGGATTCCGCACGGTCCGCAGCCGGGTCTGCTCGAGAAGTCGCTTTCGGCGAAGGAGACCGGCGAGCTGGCGGTGATGGTGGACACGTTCCGTCCGCTGAAGGTCGCCAAGGTTGCCGAATCCATCGACGACGCGAGCTATCCTTACAGCTGGCAGTACTAGACCGAAGCGAGCTCCATGATTTTTGATCCCGCCACCACGCCACGCGGCGAGCTCTA
>DATEHD010000101.1:0-8010 GCA_035279765.1 Candidatus Krumholzibacteriia bacterium
CGACGCCATCGCCGCGCAGGGGACACTCTACACACACGCATTCTCCTCCTGCTTCTGGACGCTTCCCGCGCATGCGTCGCTCTTCACCGGCCTCCATCCGCTGCAGGCGGGTGCCACGTCGGAGACATTGCATCTCCCCGAAGAGAACACCACGATCGCCGAAGCACTGAGTGCGGTGGGCTATCGCACGTCGGCGTATGTGTGCAACAGCTGGGTATCGAAGGAGCGCGGCTTCGCACAGGGATTCGGCGAATTCACCGAGATGTGGCGGCGCGAGAACCAGGTGACCGAAGACTCGACCGCCAGCTCGATGGAAGTGCTCGCCGTCGACAAGATGGAGCAGTACATCGAGAACGCCGCCAAGGATGGAAAGCCCTTCTTTCTTTTTGCGAATCTCAACGGCGTGCACCTGCCGTATCGTCCCGCGCCGGCGTACGTGGAGAAGTTCGTGGCCAATCGCGGGCACGACATGGCGCGTGTCGTCGCGTTGTCGCAGATTACGTCGGGATGGAGCCACCTGGTGGGCGAGACGCCGCTGTCGGACGAGGACTACAAGATCATGAACGACCTCTACGATGGCGAAGTGGCATGGGCGGATGAGCTGGTGGGACGCGTTGCCGCTGCCATCGATCAGGCCGGCATCACGAAGAACACGGTCTTCATCATCATGGCGGACCACGGCGAGCACCTGGGCGAGCACGGCAAGATCGACCACATGAGCACCATGTACGATCCTGCGCTGCACATCCCGCTCGTCATCCGCTATGGCAGCATGTTCAAGGCGGGCGAGCGCAACGACAAGCTGGTGAGCATCGTTGATATTGCGCCGACGCTGCTGCACCTGTGCAACGCGGCGGATCGCATTCCGGGGCTGCACGCCGGCATTACCAGCCTGGCCAATCCCGCGCGCGTGCCCGAGACGTTCGTTCTGGCCGGCAACGAGCGGCCGCTCACAGGCATCAAGCTGTTGCAGGCGCGCTATCCGGGATACGATTACAACGCGATCGATTACCGGCTGCGCTGCCTGCGTTCCACCGAGAGCAAACTCATCTATAATGAGAATCACGGCGCGGAGCTCTACAACCTGGTGCGCGACCCGGCCGAGTCCAATAACCTGGCCGAGTCGCAGGCGGCCACCCAGCGTGACATGATGGGGCTCCTCACGAAGTCGTTCGACGCCATGGGCAAGTCGAAGCAATACTTCATGTTCGAGAGCACGGATCGCGAAGCATTGGAACGGTTGCGTTCTCTTGGTTACATCAACTGAACGCGAGCGATGTTCGTCGCCACGCTCACCGCGCGATTACCAGCTTCCTGGTTACACTCTCGCCCCCCGCATTCACGCGACAGAAATAAACACCGCTCGCGAGGCGTTGCGCACTGCTATCCATTCCGTCGAAGGACAGGCGCGACGTTCCGGCCGGCCGGTGCAGCGCGTCGAAGACGCGAACGCGGCGACCGGCAGCGTCAAAGATTGTGATCTCGACAGTTGCTTCGTGCGACAAGTGAACAGATATCTCGGTTTGTGAGGAGAACGGGTTGGGGTGGAGATCAACGACGAAGGGCCCAGGTACGCGGCTTCCGCCCACGCTTGTAGGTAGTGGACCGATGTGCTGTCCGTAGATATCATAATTCCCGTTCCGATGGTCGGACCACGCCACAATGCCGCCGTCGCCAGATCGCACGACAACGGGCGCGTATTGAGTGCCGCCCGCTGTCGTCAGCAGAATTCCGCCCGTGGCCCACAACTGCGTGCCCTGGGAGTCGAGCTGCTGGGCATAGGGGTCCGAATTCCCGCTACGCGTCTCGTCCCACGCCACAAAAGCGCCGCCCTCTCCATCCGATGCAATCGAAACCCAGATTGCAGTTCCGACATTGATGGGCGCTCCTGGCCAAGCCAGCCCGCCCGCAAAAGGGATCCGCTGCGCGTACAAATTGTCGGTACAATCTGTCCAAGCCGCAATGACACCGCCGGCTCCGTCATCTGTCAACTGAGGACGAAGTGCACAATCCGGGTCACCATAGAAAGGGCAACAGTTGACCTTGATTCCATCCGTCTGCCACTGCACCGCTCCCGTGGAGTTGACGTGCTGAGCATAGATATTCCAGAAGCCGTTGCGTTTGTCATCCCATAAAATGATTGCTCCGCCGGCGCCATCCGGCGACAATCTCGGCGGCGAGTCTGAATATGTTGTCCCCGTTGCGATCGCCGAACCGCCCGCTGCCCACAATGTTGTTCCATTGCCGTTCAATCGCTGAGCGTAAACCTTGTAGGTCCGATCGTACGCCACGATCCATCCACCAGCACCATCCGTGGCAATGGATGGATATTGTTCTCTGTTTACAGTTGCCGACACGACCACGCCGTCGGTTGCCCATTTCGCCACGCCGGCGGGGCTGAGCCGCTGCGCGTAAATTGCGTAGTCGGAGGTTCGTTGGTCGTGCCATGCGATCACAACGTCACCGGAAGGATCGAATATGGCCGTGGGATACCGTTGCCATCCCGGCGCGGAGCACACGACAACCCCGTCGTTGACCCCTGCTCCCCACAGCAATTGACCGGTCGGGCTTACGTGCTGCGCATACAGATCGTACCCGCTATTTCCCGGCCAGACGATGAAAGCGCCGCCGCTCTCGTCGGCAACCATTGTCCAGTCAAAAGTAGACGGGGCGATCCGTACTCCAACCGGTGTCCAAAGCAGGTCGCCATTCGCGCTGATTCGCTGGGCGAAGATCTCACTTTGACCATTGCGATAATCGAACCAGGTTGCGATCGCGCCGCCGTTGGCGTCGGTGACCAGCATTGGGTTGGTCTGGTCATTCACGGCGGTACAAACAGCCAGGCCTTTGGTGGCGTTCCATGCCGAACGAGCAGGTGACGGAAACAGAAACAGAGGAAGAGCAAACGCGATGAGCCAGGTTCGATGTGCGCAGCGGAGCGTGTATGTGGCGCGGAGCAGGTTGCCAGTCATGGGAAGACCTCGTGCGGGGACGTCCTAATTGTAACACGGTCAAGAAACAACGAGAATCAACTGTCCGAACTTCATTTGAAGTTCTCCCCCGGGCTTGCTTATATTACCCCACGCTTTGCAGCATGGAGTGTGACCGATGATTAAGCCATCCACAAACGGATTCAAAGACGCCTATATCATTTCCGCGGTGCGCACGCCGGTGGGCAAGGCCTTCAAGGGCACGCTGCGCAACACGCGTCCCGACGAGCTGGCCGCGCTTGTCATTCGTGAAGTGATTGCGCGCACGAGGGGACTCGATCCTGCCCAGGTCGAAGACGTCATCCTGGGATGCGCCATGCCGGAAGGCGAGCAGGGTTTGAATGTCGCACGCCTCGCCGTGTTGCGCGCCGGGTTGCCCATAACCATTGCGGGCGAGACGGTCAACCGCTTCTGCTCATCGGGCCTCCAGGCAGTCCATGACGCGTCGGCGCGCATTCGGCTCGGTGAAATCGAGATCGCCGTGGCCGGTGGCGTCGAGAGCATGAGCATGATTCCCATGAGCGGGGTGAAGCCCTCGCCCAATCCGACACTCGAGAGCAGCATGCCGCAGGCGTACATCAGCATGGGCAATACCGCGGAGAACGTGGCGGAGAAGTACGGCGTGTCGCGCGAGGAACAGGACAAATTTGCGCTGCGCAGTCATCAGCGTAGCGCCGCCGCGATAGCGGCGGGAAAATTCGCCGGCGAACTGGTGAGCGTGCGCGTCGTCGAGAAGACCGTAAACGGGAAGAACAAGATAGAGTCGCGCGAGACTGACTTCACAGTGGATGAAGGTGTCCGCACGGACACGTCGATCGAAGCGCTTGCGGGTCTGAAGCCCGCGTTTCGAGTGGGCGGCAGCGTCACGGCGGGGAATTCATCGCAGATGAGCGATGGTGCGGCCGCGCTTGTTATTGCCAGCGAAGAAGCGGTGAAGAAACTGGGTGCTCAACCGATGGGACGGCTGATTGCGTTTGCCACCGCCGGCGTCGAGCCCGAGCTCATGGGAATCGGGCCCGCGCTCGCCATCCCGAAGGCGCTCAAGCAGGCCGGTCTAACGCTCGACGACATCGGTGTGATCGAGCTCAACGAAGCCTTCGCGTCGCAGGCGGTTTATGTCGCGCGCACGCTCAACATTCCCGACGACAAACTCAACGTGAACGGCGGCGCCATCGCCCTCGGGCATCCGCTCGGATGCACGGGCGCCAAGCTCACCACGCAGCTCCTCCACGAAATGAAGCGCCGCAACGAGAAGTACGGCATCGTCACCATGTGCGTTGGCGGTGGGATGGGAGTGGCAGGAATTTTCGAAAAGGTGTGATGCAATGATGGAAATGAAAACGCACCTGGTGGACACATTTCAATGGAACGACAAGGCCAACCGCCAGGTGCTCGCCAAGATTCGCACCCTCCCCAGCCAGGAAGAGTGCATCAAGTTCTTCAGCCATCTCATCAATTCACAGATCAAGTGGATCAAGCGTATCGAAGTCTTCCCGAAGGATCCCAACCTCGACTGGTGGAAGCCGCTGTACAAGCCCGATGACCTCGAAACCGAGTGGGAGAAGAGCCTGCGTGCATGGCTCGAACTAATCGAGTCGAAGAGCGAAGCGGAGTTGTTCGAGAACGTGAAATGGGTGGGGTTCGACGGCGGCGTTTACACCGGGCCGCTCAAGGATATCGCGCTCCAGCTCAACTACCACTCCATCCACCACCGCGCGCAGATTCAGGCCCTCATCCGCAAGCAGGGCGTCGAGCCCGATTTCGTGGATTACATCGGCACCGTGTATCGCAAGCTCGAGTAGTTTTGCGGCGCGCGTTCTGCAATCACCGAAACCTGACCACGAAGCCCGGGCGAAGCAGCACGGCCTGGTTGTTGTCATAGCTCACCGCGAGCGACACAAAAAAGTTGGAGTGCACGAACACACCGGCGCCGAGTGTGCCCACGAGCTCGCCTCCAGGTGCTTCCGCCACGACTGCGTTCTCTCCGCCCGTGGACCCTTCGGCGGAATCGCCCTCGGGACTCGCGGCCGTGTTGCCGAGGACCTCGCCGAAGAACCCCAATCTCGCGCCACTCCGGTATTCACCGGCGAGCGCAAATCCGAAAATATTATTCAACGGGACGTCGGCCGGATGCCCGAGCACCGTGTAGGACAGGTTGGCGTGGGTATCAAGTCCTCCGAGTCGCTTGCTCAGGATGAGATATCCGGTGATGTCGGTGTGCCCGGTCCCGATGAGATCGTTTCTCGCCGACGGCGCTTTGACCTCGCCCGCCAGAGCCAGCGCGGGTGCACGTGCTCCTTCGTTCGCGAGGAGATAGGAAAGAGTCGCCTCCACGTCACCGAATCCTGTCGCGTGCTCGCCCGGTCCGGAGTCGCTGGGATCGATGGCCGTGTAGAGAACCGGCTCGAGCATCAACTCGAAACGCTCGTTGAGGCCGTATTCAAGCGCGACGGGGAATGCCGTCTCACTTCCCGACGAAGAGAACTGGTACTCAAATGCGCTCCCAAAATCCCACGCGCCGCGCGGCGGAAAACGCGCCGTCTCGGTTTCGAGCGTCTGGGCGCGGGACGGGCGCACCGCGAACGTGCTCAGAAGCAAAAGAATCGTTACCCATGCTGCGATATGCTTCTGCATGACACTCACCTCCAGGCCGTAGCACCGGCTTGCGTCGCGGATGGCCGGTGCAGCGACCGGTGCCACTCCGTGAGAACGAATATCGCCCACAACGCCCGCGCATGATCGCGCCCCTGCGCATGCTCCGCGAGCAGCCGGCGCACCGCTTGCGGCTCGAGCCATGGCGTCGCGGTAACGTCTCCAAGAGAGTCTTCGATGAGAGGGCGCAATCGCCCCCGGAACCATGAAGCGAGCGGAAGGCTGAACCCGTGTTTGTCACGTCCTGCCAGCTGTGGTCCCAACAGGTCGCCGAATGTCTCGCGCAGGATGATTTTCCCGGCGCCTCCACGGCGCTTCAACCGGCCGGGCATTTTCAGCGCCATCTCGACGACACGATGATCCAGAAACGGGACGCGGGCCTCCAGGCTGTGCGCCATGGTTGTGCTGTCGACTTTCGCGAGGAGGTCGTCCACCAGAAAGCCCGCGATGTCGACGCGGGCGGCGTCGTTGAGCGCGTCGTGGCCGTTGCGCGCGCCGCGTTCCGCTCGCAAGAATTGTCGATCGCCGGTTCCGTTTGGCGCGCCCCACGCCGGAGTCAGTGCACGGGTGTCCGCGGCTGACATCACGTAAGGATACCCGCTGGCGGCGCAAGGCGCCGCGCGTCCGATGGATCGCTTGACGCGAGTAACGGCCCGGTTCGCGGGAGTCGCGATGCGACGATAATAACCGTAGCCCGAAAAGAGCTCGTCCGCCCCTTCTCCCGTGAGCACGACCTTGACGTGACGGCGTGCTGCGCGCGCGAGCTCAAAGAGAGGGATGCATGCGGCATCGCCGACCGGTTCGCTGAGGCTTGCGATGACGTCCATCGCGGACGCGCCGAACTGATGGGCGGTAAACTCGGTATGGTGGAGCGTCGCACCGAATCGATCGGCCGCCATGCGCGCAAAGCGACTCTCGTCAAACCCCGCTTCTCCAAAGCCAATCGTGAATGCATCGACGGGGCGCTCGCAGTGGCGCGTCATCAGTCCGAGTACGATGGACGAGTCGAGGCCGCCCGAAAGGAAGACGCCGACTCCGACATCGGCGATCATGTTGATGCGGGTGGCATCGTCGAGGAGCACGCCCAGGTCCGTCCGCCAGTCGTGATCGCTTCGATCTTCCTGCGGCGCATCGGGCAACGACCAGTACCGCTTCGCTTCTCCCACCTGTCCGCCTGCGATGCGAAGATAGCTTGCGGACGGCAACTTTCTGACTCCGGCCAGGACCGTGTCAGGTTCCGGTACGAACTGACGTTGAAGATAATGGCGAATGCCGGCGGGATCGGGTGCAACGGGCACTTCACGCGATGCGAGGAGCGCCGGAATGGTTGACGCGAAGTACAAGCGGCTGCCGCTGCGGGCATACACCAGCGGCTTGATACCGAGACGGTCGCGCGCCAGGAAGATCAGCGCGCGCCGCTCGTCGTGGAGCGCAAAGGCGAACATGCCGTTCAGGCGCTCGAGCAGGCCTTCGATTCCCCACGCCTCGTAGCCGTGTACAAGGACCTCGGTGTCGCTTCGAGTGCGGAACCGATGCCCGGCCGCAAGCAGCTCGGACCGCAGTTCGTGATGAGAGTACAGCTCGCCGTTCAATACGACGTGGATGGTGTTGTCTTCGTTGCTGATCGGTTGGTGGCCGGTCTCGAGGTCGATGACCGAAAGGCGCCGCACGCCGAGCGCGGCCCGTGAACACATCAGCGTGCCGTGGTCATCGGGGCCCCGCGTGCTCATGGCGTCGACCATGCGATGGAGCGCGGCCGGATCTCCCTGCCCGTCTGCGTCGAGTTCAACTACCCCGGCGATACCGCACATGTGGCCTCCCGTGGAATGAATGTCCGCCGTGAGAGGCGGTGCGCGGGCGCTTTTCCCATCGGCTGATTCTCCAACATAGTTGCCGAAGATGAAAGCCAGATGAGAGACGTCGCCCAATCGCGAAGGTTGTGGCTGGAAGATTGTCCCTGGGTCGGGACAGGGTCGTGCACCGCTCGGTTCTGCCCTCATTTCCTAGAACGCGTAGCGAAGCTGATGGGTGCGATTGATCCTGAGTGCGGCGGTCGGCACCTCGCGTCGGTAGTATCGCTCCCAGCACGCCGAGAGCTCGGCCTTATCGAAAAACAACCGTTCCTTCAGTAGATCTCGCATCCGCCACGGTCGATTCGCCAGGCCGAGGATCATGGCCGGCGTTCTGCGTTCACTCTTCTCCCAGCGTCGCTTCATGTAATTACGCCAGACTTGCAAGATTGTGAGCTTCTCGATCGACGCCTGCCGACGCTTCGCCCACGCGATGGTCTCGCGTTTGTGAGCGGCCGTGCTGTGGCGGATCATCAGGTCAAGGAGATTGACCTCCCAGAGTGGATTGTGTTGATCAC
>DATEHD010000102.1:0-2626 GCA_035279765.1 Candidatus Krumholzibacteriia bacterium
CGCCTGCCGCGGAGGCTACGGTCGGCGCCGGAGAGTCGCTCCCCTACCGCAACGCGACGTTCGACTTCGTGAGCTGCCTCGGCTCGCTCGAGCACTTCCTCGACATGGGGAAGGGGCTCGAGGAGATGAAGCGCGTCGCCAAGCCGGGCGGCCGGTTCTGCATCATGGTGCCGAATCAGGATTTCATCGCCTGGAAGCTGTCCGCACACAAGGGAACCGCTCAGCAGGACATCAACGAGCACCTGCTGCCGCTGTCGGAGTGGCGCCGGCTGTTCGAACAGCACGGCCTGCGGGTGCGACGCGTCCTCCCGGATCGCTGGCACGCCGTGCGCTGGCGCTCACCGGCCGCGACCGAGGGCGAGAGCGGCGTCAAAGGAAAGATTACCGGGTGTTTGCGCGAGGCGGGGTGGCGTCTGCTTCCCCTGCGTTGGCAGTATCAGTTCGTGTTCGTGCTGGAGCGCGATACACAGCGTCCCACTTCGCCATAATCTCCGTCCACCCGAACGCGCTGCGCACGCGCTGCTCTCCCGCCGCGCCGAGGCGCTGCGCCAGCGCGCTGTCGCGCGCCAACTGCTCGAGCGCTCGCGCTAGTGCAGCCGAATCTCCGGGCGGTACGAGCAATCCACTCTTGTTGTGCTCCACGATGTCGGTGATGCCGCCGATGTCGCTCGCCACGACCGGCACGCCGTAGCTCATCGCCTCGAGCAGCACGACGCCGAGGCCCTCGGTGTCACCGCGCGCATCGAGGATCGATGGGAGAACCAGCACATCGGACGACGCGTACGTCGCCCGGAGCTCTTCATCTGAGACGCGGCCACGGATCTCAACCCTGGTCCCTAATCCCGAATCCCTAATCCCACTTTCGAGGGCCGCCCGTTCCGGCCCATCGCCGACGATCACGAGGCGCGCGCCCAGTTCGGCCGGCATCTTCGCAACCGCCTCGATGAGATGCTTCACACCCTTGCGCTCGACCAGACGCCCCACAAACAGGATCTGAAAACCACCGGGGCGCGGCAGTCGCGCTTTCGACTCACCTTCGGCGAAGGGCAGGGTGTAGGGAATCACCGCGACCGGCACGTTGGCAAACCGCGCGATCTCGCGCGCGGTGTAGGACGAGATCGCCACGATCGTATCGGAGATGCGCAGCGCCCAGCGCACGAATCCGCGCAGCCAGGGCAGGGAGCTCTGCACCCAGCGCAGCTCCACGCCGTACCACGTCGTGATCAGCCGCGGCCGCTCCTTGCTCGCGCGCTGCGCCATCCAGCCGAAGAGCGCATGCGGGACGGGCCAATGCACGTGGATGATGTCGTATTGGCGCCGCCGCGCGAGCCGGCGAATCCCCAACATCCCGCCGATGACGTAAAAGAGCGGCAGAATCTTGTAGAGCAACGAACGGCGCATCCGATCGGGCGTCGCTTCATCGTGCGTGAGATCTTCCCAGCGCGTGAAGAAGTAACGAAACCGGTGGACCGGGATGCCTTCGAACCCATCGTTGCCGCCGCCTTTGTACGCCGAGGTCAACACCTCGACCTCATGGCCTTCCGTCTGCAGGCGTTTCAGCAAGGCCACGAGCCAGGGCACGATCACGTCGTCCCGGGAGCGCGGAAAGGCCGTCAGAACGTGGAGAATTCGCATCGGAAGTGGTGGTACTATACAGCTTTCCGCGCTCGGGCGGGCAGTGGTATTATTCGCGACCCCAAAACTATGAATTATCGTGGCAGCTGGTGGATGCGCGCGCTACAAGCGGTCGTGCTGGTGGGCGCCGCATACTACCTCTATCACCAGATTGCGCCGCATTGGGCCGAGATCCGCGCCCGGCAGTTCGCGTGGCATCCCGGGGCACTCGCGCTGGGATCGCTCATCGTCGTGCTGACGCTGGCGGTGTTCGTCGGCGCATGGATCACGAGCCTGCGCTGGTGCGCGGCGCACATCAGCGCGCTCGACGCCGCGAAGGTGTGGTTCACGTCGAACCTGGCGCGGTTTCTTCCCGGGGGCGTGTGGCAGTTCGCCAGTCTCGCTGTCATGTCGGGACGCTACGGCGTCAGCGCGACGGTCGCCACGGCGACGGTGCTGCTCGAGCAGGTGGTGCTACTGCTCACCGGGCTGGCTGTCGTCGCCGTCTTTACGCCCGCGGTGTTGCATACCACCTGGTGGCAGGGCGCCCTGGTGGGTGGTCTGATCCTCGGGATCCTGATGCTCGCGGTCCCGGGTGGCCGGATCGGCCGCTGGCTGGCGCAGCACATTCCGAGTATCAGCCTGGTCTGGTCCCAGCTGCGCGCGCCGCAATTGCTCAGCTTCTTCCTCATCCTCATCGTTCCGTGGCTGCTCTACGGCATGGCATTCCGGTTGCTTGCGATCGGATTGCTCGGCGGCGTGAGCGCGCCCGCCGGCTTCTACATCGCCGCGTTCACCGGCAGCTATCTCGCGGGCGTGATCGCCGTGTTCGCGCCGGCCGGTTTGTTCGTGCGCGAGGCGGCGTTGATCGGCGTATTGACTCCAGTGCTCGGGGGAGGGGATGCCGTGATTCTCGCGCTCGCGTCGCGCATCTGGCTGACCGCGCTGGAGATACTCTCCGGCATCATCGTGTTGGCCCTACCGAGCCCCCAGAGCGTGTGAGCTCATGACT
>DATEHD010000103.1:0-5154 GCA_035279765.1 Candidatus Krumholzibacteriia bacterium
GTCGAACACGCCCTCCACTTCGCCCAGGTTGAGCGTGGCGTGATTGTGCGACGGATCCGACGTGTCATCGTTCCAGCGCATGAAGGGCTGGCCGATCACGGAGATATTGGGATTCACCACACCGGCCAGTGCCGGTTTGCCAAGTGCAATGATAGCGATCGAAATGATCGCGAGTTTTCCTCGCATGAGGCATCGCCTCCGGGAACGCGCGCGACAGCGCGCGAAAAGTAATGGGGGTCGCCGGAGTCTCCGGCGATCAAAGAACTATGCGAGGAGTGAAGGAGGCCCGCGCGTGTCTGTGAACGCAACCGACGCGGAGCGCAGCGAAGGCGTATGCAGGAGAGCAAATGTGCAGATCGGTTCGAGAGAAATTCCCACGCCCGGCTCGAGGAGCGGCTGGCAGGCGGGGGAGTGCAACTGGCACAGCGCGCACGCCGGGTGCAGGCTGTTGGGGTCGCCGTGGTGGTGCGCGGCGTGGATCGGTCCGGCAATTCCCACCGCCAGAGCGACGAGCAGCGCAATCGTGATGCGTAAAGCCGGATGGCGGCGCAGCATGAGGAAGAGAATGCTCCCCCGGGAAGACGGTGTCAAGCCGCCGGTTGCGTCCGTGGGGCGTCCGCAACGGATCACTTCATGGAAGGACGAGCCGTCAGCCGGCGCGATAGTCCCTCGCGCATGCGCGGCACCAGCCGGGAACGATGCATACTTACAATTGTCCATAGGACGAACAAACACATCAACACGGTGGCGACCAATGAGTTCCCACCATGGTTGTGGACATGAGCCATGGCATTCACATGCACCGGGCCGGAGATGGCGTCGAGGAGCGCACCGACAGCGATGCTGGTAACCGCAATCATGCCCACGTAGACCGCCAGCAGGCGCGTGCCGAACATGCTGCGCAGCACGACGATGCTGCCGAGGTTGGTGGCGGGGCCGGCCAGCAGAAACACCATGGCTGCGCCCGGGCTGACGCCGCCTGCAATCAACCCGGCCGCGATCGGCGTGGAGGCGGCCGCACATACGTAGGAAGGAATCCCGACGGCCATCATCACCAGGTAGGAGAGGAAGCGATGCGCGCCCACCACCTTCGGATCGATGGCGGGAAGCAGGACGCCGATGAGCGCCGCGATCAGGATACCCAGGAAGAGCTGCGGCACGATGTCATCGAAGATCTCGACGAAGCCGTAGTGAAATGCGCGAATCCACCAGGGACGCGCGGCGACCGGCGAGGCATGCGACACGGGGTGCTCCTCGGCCGGCTCGCAGCAGCAATTGTCTGTCAGCGCCGTTGTCGCGGCAGGAGCGTTGGTTGCCGCCCCATGCAGCGCGTGCTCGCGCTTGTCGAGCGCGCGGATCACAAGTCCGGTGACGAGCGCACTCGCGATGGCAGCCAACGGACGGTACCATGCGAAGAAAGGCCCGATGAGCGCGAACGTCAGCATGATCGAGACGACGTCGGTCTCGGGTACGGAAACCAGAAATGACGCCGTGGCGCCTTTGCCCGCGCCCTGGCGGCGCAGCGCCAGCGCCGCCGGCACGACGCTGCACGAGCACAGCGGCATGGGTGCGCCGAGGAGCGCCGCGAGAAAAACGGGACGCTTGCCGGGTCCGGTGAGCGCACGAGTGATGCGCGGATAACGCTGCAGCAGAACGTGGAGCAAGCCGGCGAGCGCAAACCCCAGGATCAGGTACGGGGAAGACTCGCGCAGGATGTAAACGAGAGAGGCAAAAACGTCGCGCATGGGGAGTTCCGTTGCAGCAAATATACCATGGGACTGCGCCCGCCGCTAATTATCGGCGCTACGTTGCTTGCGAGAGCGGGCGCGCTGCCGCCTGCCCAGGGCCTGTCGTATGTCCGCCATGAACTTGTGGTTGGCTTTTGGAAACGCGTAGGCGGAAGTTTCCTCCATGGTGACCCAGCGAAAATCGGTCGGTCCGTCCAGCGCGACGGTCCCGCCAAGATACCGGCAGTGAAACACATCGATTTCGACGGAGAGGTGCGTGTATGCGTGCTTCACGTGCGCAATCTGTTCGCTTACTTCCACCTTGAGCCCGGTCTCCTCCTCGATTTCCCGCGCGCATGCGCGCGCGGGTATTTCGCCGCGACGCACCTTGCCGCCGGGAAACTCCCAGAGACCTCCCAGCATGCCCTTCTCCGCGCGGCGCGTGATGAGCACGCGGTTGCCGTCACTGACAACGCCCACGGCGATCTTCTGCCGCGGCACGGCGCGCTTCGCGTCGCGCACAGGGAAAGCGAGCGGAGCGCCGCGCGACAGCGCAGCACAATCGGTTCGCACTGGACACTCATCGCACAACGGGTTCATGGGCCGGCAGACCAGAGCGCCGAGCTCCATGACCGCCTGGTTGAAATCACCGGGATGGTTGCGGTCAAGAAGCTCGTCGGCATGCTTCTGAACTGCACGCGCGCCCGTGGGCCGATCGACCGATTCCTCCAATGCGAACAGGCGCGCGAGCACACGCTTCACATTGCCATCGACGACCGCCAGCGGCGCATCGAACGCAATGCTCTGCACGGCCGCTGTCATGTAGCTGCCGACGCCCGGGAGCGACGCGAACGTCTTCGCATCCGTCGGGACCACGCCGCCGTGATCATTCACCACCGCCTGCGCGGCCCGGTGCAGGTTGCGTGCGCGCGCATAGTATCCCAATCCTTCCCAGAGCTTGAGCACCTCGTCAATTGAAGCAGAGGCGAGCGACACGATGTCCGGAAAGCGCTCCAGGAAACGTTCGTAATAGGGAATGACGGTGGCGACCTGCGTCTGTTGCAGCATCACCTCGGAGACCCAGATGCGGTAAGGATCACGGTTGTGGCGCCAGGGCAGATCGCGATGCGATGCGCGGTACCACGCCAGCAGGCGTTGCGTCACCGGCGAAGCGCGCATGTCAGGAGCGGAAGATTGTCGATTCGCGGCCGAACCACCACGCCGAGCCCCACAGGCTCAGGATCGCGAACGTGATGAGCGACGCGTACACGACGGCAAGCTGCCCGGGCTGCATGGTGCCCGCGATGATGGCCTTGGTGGCGAGCGACACGTTGAGCACCGGAATCAGCGCGTTCTTGTAGTTGAGCACGATCCCCGGCGTGAGTCCGATGGCGGCGGGCATGATCACGGCGATGTTGAGCGGCGAGATCATGCTCTGCGCTTCCTTGAACGAGCGTGCGGTGAGCGACACCGAGAGCAGCACACCGGCGAAGAAAATGGTCAGCGGCACAAGCAGGCTCAGGAGGAGCAGAATGCTGTGCCAGCCCAGGAGACGCAGCAGAACGTCCAGGAATCCTTGCGGCAGATCGTGCGACTGCTTGATGGCGAAGAGAAGTCCGCTGAGCGACACCGCCGCCGACATCAACCCCGACGCGACCACGACTCCGAACTTGCCGAGCAGGAGGTGCAGCCGGTTGACGGGCGCTGTGAGCAGCGTCTCCAGCGTGCCGCGTTCCTTTTCGCCCGCGCCCAGGTCGATGGCGGGGTACATCGCACCGATGAAGCAGAACAGGATGAACATGTAAGGAAGAAAGCCGCCCACGGTGCCGCCGACGCGCTCCTGCACGCTGGCCACGTTGTGCGGCTCCACTTTCACTGCTTCGACGATGGTCTGGTCGAGCTCGAGACGCTTGAAGCGCTCGTCGAGCAATTCCTTTTCATACTTGTCGACGGTTTCCTTGAGACGGTTCTGGATGATCTCGCGGTCGCCTGTCGACTTGAAGTAGAAGTCGAGGCGTCCCGGCTTCATCTCCGCCACCGTATCGTCGAAACCGGACGCAAACACGAAGGCGCCGTCGAGGCTGTCGGCCTGGATCAGTGCTGTCACGTGGTCGCGCGCCACGGACACCACCACGGCGTCGTCGCGCTCCTTGAGCATCTCCATGAAGCGCGAGGCGTTGCCGTCATTGATGCACGCGACGCGCAGCTTCTTCGCCGACGCCTTGGCCGCCTGGCGTTTCTCCACAGTCACCATCACGCGGAAGATGGTGGGGAAGAGGAGCAGCGGCAGCACGATCATCAACACGATGGCGCGACGGTCACGCAGCGTATCGACCATTTCCTTCTTGAATACGGTGAAGATTACTCTCATGCGCCGGCCGCCTCGATGCGGCGAATGAACTCGTCTTCCAGGGTGGGTGCCTGCATGGCCTTTTCAAAATCGGTGTAGGTCCCGTAGTAGAGAAGCTTGCCCGCGTGCATGAGCGCGAGGTCGTCGCACAATTGCGCCACTTCGCCCATGCGATGCGTGGAGAAGAGCACCGTCTTGCCGCGGTCGCGCGCCTTGCGAATCAGCTCGATGATTGTGCGCGACGCGATCACGTCGAGTCCGGCGGTGGCTTCGTCGAGGACGAGCACGTCGGGGTCGTGGATCAATACGCGCGCAATCGAGACCTTCTGCTTCATGCCCGTCGAGAGCTTGCCGATGCGCCGGTCCGCGTACGAGGCGATATCCAGCGCCTTGAAAATCTCGTCGTGGCGCTGGCGGTAGAGGTCGCGCGGCACGCCGTGGAGGTCCGCGTAATACTTTACGAGCTCCGACGCGGTAAGACGGTCATAGAGTTGCGTCGAGCCGGTGAGGAATCCGAGCCTGGCGCGCGCCTGTTCGCCTTCGTGCGCGACGTCGTGGCCGGCCACGCTGATGCTGCCCCCGGTCGGGCGCAGCGTGGTGGCGATCATGCGCAGCGTCGTGGTCTTGCCGGCGCCGTTGGGGCCGAGCAGACCGAAGACGCGACCGGGCTTGCACTCGAACGAGACATTGGACACCGCGTCCACCGTGCTGCCGGTGAAGTGATGGCCCATTTCGCGTTTCTGTTGCCGGGAAAGCTTGAATGTCTTGGAGGCGTTGCGGACTTCAATCATATGGGGCGCGAGAATAGCAATGCCGCCGACAGGCGGCAAGCTCAACTACTTGAGAAGCACCATCTGCTTGGTAGCGGTGTCGCTGCCCGCATCGAGGCGGTAATAGTAGACCCCCGAGGCCACCCTGCCACCGCGAGTGTCGGTTCCATCCCACGCGACCGTGTGCGCGCCGGCCGGGAGGTCGGCGTCGACAAGCGTGCTCACGCGCTGCCCGTTCACGTCGTAGATGAACAGACGCGCGTGAGCGCGTCTGTTCAGTTGAAAGGTAATGGTGGTGCTGGGATTG
>DATEHD010000104.1:0-10863 GCA_035279765.1 Candidatus Krumholzibacteriia bacterium
AGGCCATCGGCGGGCTGGGCTCGATCCTGTCGCTCGCCAAGGCGAAGGTGACTCCCGAGGACTTCAGCAAACTCACGGCCGGGATTCCGTCGGCGGACAAGTACATGAACGCGCTGGGCGACATGGGGATCAAGAGCGGCGACATCAAAACGCCCCTCGACCTCCAGGCCGCTTACAAGAAGCTCGGCATGAGCGACGATATCCAGCAGAAGTTCACGCCGGCGGCTGTGAACTACGTTCGCAGCGCGGGCGGCGAGGCCGCAGCGAGCGTTCTGTCCGGTCTCGGACTGTAAGACTCTTTCCTGCGAGCCAGGAAGCCCAGAGGCCGTCCCGTGTTGGGGCGGCCTTTCGCTTTTCTCGACTGGCGTTACTCCGTGCGGCGCGCGTCGAAGACCTGATCGCCCGCGGAAACATGGAGGAGCGCGGGCTTCACGGCGGTTTCAAAGGCAAACGGCCGGCTGTCACCGGAAAGGGGATCCCACGACGCAAATCCGCCGCCGGGCACGGGGACGCAGTGGACATCGGGAGCCAGGCCTCGGGCCGACGATCCGAGCAACCGATGCTCGGCGTCCTTGTCCCACACATACGCACGCCATTCGTTCCCGCGCTCGAAGTTGAACCGAACCAGTGTCATGTCGCGTTCTCGCAGCATGGCCGTGCCGATGACGTCGAACCCCGTCAGCTTGCCGTGTGCTGATTCCCATTCATGCACGCGCTCGGTCCACGCTTTTTGAATCACCTCGGGCGTCACGCGATGTTCGTAGGCCTCGGCCAGGGGCGCATAGTCCCCGTTGGTGAACGCGGAAGCGATGGTCTTGATGCGGGCGGAGAGATCATCGCAACGAGCCGGATCCACCTTCCGCGTGGATACGACCAGCGCAAACGCCTTTCCTCCGTGCGGCGTCAATTGCAACCCGTGATCCCGGCTGGCCACGTCGACCGAGTTGTCCGCGTCGAATCGATACGTGCCGGCCAGCTTCGACAGCCGCGACTCGGGCACGTCGATCATTTCGGGAACCGACGGATACGGCGTTCCCTCGATGAGCCGCGCTTCGATGGACTGCAGGAGTCCCTCTGCGAGCGGGAACGTGTCGGCCACGTTGGTTTGCAGAAATGCAACGATGTGTTGGCCGGGAATGATGGCCATGTCCGCGAAGTAGATCCCGTTGCCGCCGTTGTGCGTGATGAGCGGGCTGCCGTCGGAAAGTTTCTGAATCGACCACCCATATCCGTACCACGAGTCGCCGGTTTCACTGACGTGAGGCGTCCAGTAGCTTTTCATCGACGCCGCGGAGAGCACCTTGCCATCGAGGAGTGCGTACCCCCATCGAATCATGTCCGGTGGCGTGCTGTGGATTCCTCCGTTCGCGCGCAACACCCAGTAGGGCCCGTCGGCGGCAAACGGTTTCTCGAGGATCGTGCCCCAGGGACCGTCGTGGGCGTAGCCTTTCGCCACCCGTTTGAAATCCCATTTGGGAAGGACGTATCCCGTTTCCTTCATCCCCTGGGGAAGGAAGAGGCGTTCGCGCACGAATGTCTCATAGGATGCGCCGGTCACCTTCTCAATGATGGCGCCGAGAATGCTGTAGCCCGCATTCGAATACTCGTACTGCGTGCCGGGCGGCGACGACAACGGCTGCGCAAGAATTCGCCGCATGAACTCATCGCGTTCGATGGCGTCATAATCGCCCGCGTTATCGAGGTCCGAGATTCCTGAGGTGTGGGTCAGCAGCTGGTGCAGCGTGATCGATCGCTTGTCCTGAGGCACGCCCTCGAAGTATTGCGGGAGCGAATCGGTAACGGCGAGCTTGCCCTGTTCCTGCAGCAACAAGATGGCAGCGCCCGTGAATTGCTTGGTGATGGATCCGATGTCCGAAATGGTTGACGGGCTCCAGCGAACGTTCCGTTCGCGATCGGCGAGACCGAAGCCTTCGGCCACGATGGGGGAGCGGGCACGGTCGACCACGACGACGCCCGCGAAACCCAGCTTCTGGAGCTTCGCAAAATAGGCATGCGTGTCCGCGGCGAATGCGCGGTCCGGCGATGCGCCGGCACAGCACGCAGAAGCCACGGCCACGACGGCAAGAACGCCGCCGAAAATTAGAAGCCAACGCGGTGGGAACGCCTTACGCGGGCCGGGCACGGAGAATCGGAAACACGGGGTCATAAGAGCTCCTGGGTGAATGGAACGACCAAGGGATGTTAGACGGTGGGCCCGCCCGCGCGGTTCCCAATAACTTTTCGGGCCCTGCCCGCGGTGTTAGTATAGCGGACAATGGTTCGATCCCAGTGTGTTCTCTGGTCGGTGGCTCTGGCGATGGTGTGGAGCTCGGGCGCGGCGGCGCAGCAACCGACGAGCGCTCCATCCATGGCCCCGCTGTGGACGGTGCACATCGATGAAGTGCGGCGCGACAAGGCGGCGGAGTTTGAACGGCTGAACACTGCCGAGAACAAGGGGCTGCACGCGATCCTGCGCAAGCACGGCCAGCCGATCAAACCTGTCTACGAAATCATGACGACGGGCGCCGTCTACATGAGCATGCGTCCCAAGCTCTCATTCACCGATTTCGACGCGCCCTCCACGGTTCCCGACAGCGTCTCGGCCCTCTTCACTGCGGTCACCGACTCTCTCGATGCGCCGATCCACGCCGCGCTGAAGTACCACCACAACGAGATCTGGCGCTATCACGCCACGGATTCCTACGTCCCGGCCAAGCCGGGGTACACGCTCGCCACACCGGGCTACATTCAGATCATCAGCGAGCGGGTGATTCCGGGGATGGAGGATCGTTACGGCGCGCTCGTCGACTCGCTCAACGCCGCCCTCAAGAAGCGCAACTATCCGTGGTGTGTGCTGATGTTCACGTCATCGTACGGCGATGGCGCGTACAAGTACCTCTGGCAGGCGGATTCCAAACCGGACTTTCTCAAGGCAGGGGATCGCGCGTCCGTCCTGACTGCGGTGTTTGGTAAGCAAGCGGCGCACAAGATGCTTGCCGATTGGCAGCGCTGCCTGGCGGGTTCGGAGACGGTTGATGCCACGCCGCGACGTGACATCACCGACCTGCCTGAATCGGCGACGTGGCCCGGGCTGCCACCACGCTGAGGGTGGATGCGATGCAAGACGTAGATGCCTTCGTTCAAAATTACACGGCCGCATCTCGCACGCACATCGCATATGCGGGCACCTTGGATCCACTTGCCCCGTTAGTGGCGCACGATTACGACTTCCTTGGCAAAGACGACCCGAACATGGCGTTTCGCACTAGCGTGATCGAGTACCTGTTTCGCGAGACGTACTGGTATGACGGCCTCATGCCCGCGGCGAGTAATGAACTGCTCCACGACCTGTACGTATCCGAAATGGACTTCGCCGTGAACCATTTCAGTAGCGGCCCGCGGGAATTGGCGCTCGAGATACTTCGGCGGGAGATGTACGAAACATTCTCGCACGCATACACGCTGCGCCTCGGACAGGACCAGGGAATGCCTCTGAGCGCGGCGCTCTTTCGGCGCACGCAGGAGTGCGGGAGCGACGAGCCAGGGCGATCCGTGCTTGTCGCGCTCGACGCCCGACTGATGACCGAGACGGATTCCCGCGCGCGAGCGAATCTGCAGCACTGGCAGCGGTGGGTCGGGACAGACGGCACTAAGCCCCGGTCGTGAGATGGCCGGCCGCGATGCGCTCGTCCTTGTTGTGACGCGGGCTTAGGGAGTACGATCCACGCGTCGCATTCACAGAGAGGCACGCGTTGACCGAAGGCACCAGTCGTATCGAAGCGTTCAGCGATGGTGTCTTTGCCATCGCGATTACGCTTCTGATCCTCGAGGTTCGCCTTCCGCACGCGGGTGAATCGGGCACGTTGTTCCGCCAGCTGGTCGCGCTCTGGCCTTCGTACTTCGCGTTCGGTCTGAGCTTCTTTGTCATCCTAGTCACGTGGATTACGCACCACGATCTGATGCGGTTGATCCGTGCGACGAGCCGCCCCATTCAGCTCACCAATGGTTGTTGTCTCGCCTATGTGACGTTCATTCCGTTTCCGACCGCGGTACTGGCCGCCAACCTGGGCGGGCCGGAGATGAAAACGGCGGTCACGTTCTACTGCGCAACCTTTGTCTTTGGCAGCACGGCGTTCAACCTGTTGGTGGAGACGATTGCGCGCAGCCAGTGCGGCCGCCCCGAAATTGCCGAGCCGATCCGGTTCATTCGGCGTGGGTTTCGAATCACGTGGATGATCTATGCCACGGCGACGCTGGTGGCCTTGGTGGCGCCGTGGGTGGCACTCGCCATGAACGTCGCCGTGCGCGTGCTCTTACTTCGTATTCACTATCAAGCGCCGAAGGTGGCCAAGGCTGCCTGAACACACTGGAGGTCATCTCATGAGCCCACGAGACACACCCGACTATCACCGCGGCTACGGACTCTGGAGCGGAATTGCGGGGTTATTGTTCCTGGCGGTCGCGATCTTCGGCAAACACGGCTGGGATCTGAGCCGCATCATGTGCCTGGCGGCCGGGATCTTCAATATTGCGCTGAGTCTTCAGCAGTTCAGAAAAGCGAAGTCGATGGATTGATCGCGTTCTTCGGTCGCTTTTTCGCTCTTGACATAGTTCGATAAATAGCTAATTATCGAAGCTATGAACGGAGTCTTCAAGGCGCTGGCCGATCCGACGCGGCGCCGGGTTCTCGAGTTGTTGAAGAACGGGCCCATGCCCGCGGGCGAGATTTCGGCCCAGTTCGACGTGGCGAAGCCGACCATGTCGGCGCACCTCGCCATTCTGCGCGAGGCCGGCCTGATCGACGCCGAGAAGCAGGGCCGCATGATCTACTACCGGCTCAAGATTTCCGTCCTCGAAGATGCATTGCTCTCATTTACCGGTGCCTTGGGAATTGACATGCGCAAACCGAAGCTCTCGTCGAAACGGTTGCGGAAGGGATACGCGAGATGAACATGAACAACGAAATTCGTCGTGGAATGTGGACCGCCATCGCTCTCATCGGGGCCGCCATCCTGTTGAAGGTCATGTCGTCCCGGGGAATCATCAACGGCGACACGTCGCAACGTCTGATCCAGGTAGCGATCGGCATGGTGCTGGTAGGCGCAGGCAATGTCGTTCCCAAACGCCTGCCGAAGATGTCCGAGGACAATTGCGAGCCGTCACGCCGCCAGTCGAGGCAGCGGTTTGCGGGCTGGACCTTCGTGCTGGCCGGCATTGCTTACGCGGTCATCTGGATCGCGGCACCGATCGACTCGGCGCCCGTCATCTCGATGTGCGTCGTGGGCGCGGCGACATTACTCGTGCTCGTGCCGTGCGTTTGGTTTGCGATCAAGCGACGGAGTGCTACCCGCGTACACCCTTGAGGTCGTGGCGCATGATGGGCCGTTTGGGCGAGTAGTGCGCGACCGCTTTGAACCCCGCCCGCTCGAAGGTCGGAATGTAGCCGGTGAATCCGCGCGGCGCGTCCATCGGATACGCCTCCAGCGCCGGTGCTCCCGCACGCCGTGCTTCCTGGAGCGCTGCTTTGATGAGCGCGGACGCTACACCCTTGCGCCGGTATCCCGCGCGCACATAAAAGCACGATAGCGACCACACCGGCGTCTCATCGACGCGCAATGTTCGCTTGGCCTGGTCCAGCCAGGGGAGCGCATCGCGCGGCGTGAGCTGCGCCCATCCCACCGCCTTCTCGCCCTCGAACGCAAGCAGTCCGGGCGGCGGTCCCTTTTTTACAATCCGTTGGAACGCAGCGCGATTCTTCTCGCGCGGCCGTTGCCCATACAGCCCGCCGATGCGCCAGTACATGCACCAGCAGCCGTTGCACGCGCCGTGCTCGCCGAAGAGATCGACGAACGCGGGCCACAGATCGGGCGTGAGCGGGCGGACGGTGAGGCTCATGAACGGAATCTATAGCAACAATTGACGCCGGAAGGGGACTGGGCTCCCCGGGAATTGGTGCACGATTTTCCAGCGCCCTGCGCATGAGGGGGTAGTGGCGGTCAATGGTGACCGCCCAACCGAACCTCAGGAGGGCGCCATGAAAACCCCGAAGTTGATTATTCAGACCCTGATACCGCTTATAGTTCTAGTACTTTCCGCATGCTCCAAGAGCAGCGATCCGACCGGTCCGAGCTCCGAGCCGCCGGCCAACGTGAACGGCTACATGACGAAGCTCCCGGCGTGGAATTCGTTCTCGCCGCCGCACGCCGACGCCGACGTGGCCACCGGCCCGTCGTCGGAGAGCGACGACTCCATCGAGGGTAAGCCGTACAAGTGCACGACGACGCCGTACTCGATCACGCGCACACCGGACCGGATCGTGACGCTCAACCCCGACGTCGAGATTTTGTGGGTCGGCTCGTTACTCCAGGGCAAGGGACACCTGGGTGGCATCGGACAACTGGCGGAGCTTCCGATTCGCCAACGCGCGCCGCTCGAGTTGTCGATCGATCTGCTCGTGGCCGAGAACTCGCGAACGGTGCCGAATCCATCGGTGGCCACGGTGACGTCGGCCATTGGTGATCTCATTCAGACCGCCGAGAGCCAGGGACACACCGCCGGCAGCAACATCTTCTATACGAAAGAGGAGACGCACTCGATGAACCAGGCCGCGCTTTCCATGGGGCTGTCCGCTGCGTACATGGGCGCCAGCATCAAGGCGTCGCTCTCGGCCGACATCTCGAGCGAGACACGCACAGTCACGGCGTATTTCGTGCAGCGCATGTTCAACGTGTCGATGGTGCTCCCGCAGACGCCGGGCGAGGTATTCAGTGATGCCTTCACCACCGATCTCCTGCAACAGCAGATCGACCGCGGGCGCATCGGGCCCGACAATCTGCCCGTGTACATCTCGAGCATTGCGTACGGACGCATCCTGATGTTCTCGTTCACGTCGACGGCAAACATGGCCGACATCAACGCCACGCTGGAGGCGATGTACAACAACGGCGCGTTCGGCGGCAGCCTCGACACGCACTTGAAGCAGGTATTGAGCGATGCCAAGATCCAGGTTGTCACCGTGGGTGGCGACGCGGGCGCGGCGCTTTCGCTCATTCGCAACAATGACCTCGGCTCGTACTTCGCGCAGGATGCGCCTCTCACCAGCGCGCGCCCCATTTCGTACACGGTGCGCAACCTGGCCGACAACTCCATCGCGAGCGTGAGTGAGACCACCAACTACAACCTGCAGCAGTGCCTGCCGCAGGATCTGCCCACCACGGGTGCCAGGTATACGATCCACTTCACCAAGGTCAAGGTGCTCGACCTGCCGTACATCGACCGTTTGACGCTGCCGCCCAACGACGCGCTCGACATCGAGCTGGAATGGACGATCTACGTCGAGACGATCGCGGACGGCGTGACCAAGGTGTCCGAAGCGACGAGCCCCAAGGCGCAGCTTCGCGTGGGCGACATCTTCGTGCTGCCCGCGAACGTGGCGACCGACCGCGCTATTCACACCGATGGACGTGATTACATCCGGCTGTGGGGCGAGATTCGCGACTGGGATCTCTCCACCGCCGCCGACAAGCTGCCGTTCGCCCGCAAATTCCGCTACCCCGCGAACCCGGTGGAAGCGGTCGTGCCCGCGGGGAAGGACCAGGGCGAGGGCTACGTCGACGCGAAGGATTCGAGCGGCAACAGCGTGCGCCTCTACTTCACCATGCAAAAGACGGCTGAGCTCGACGATTAGCACGCCGGACTGGCTCCAGAAGCCGTCCGGGTTCGGGTGGAACTGGCGCCCTCGCCATAAGCCCGGCCCGGGCGGCTTCGTCTTGAGCGGTAGTTGCTCCCGGGGGGTTCCTGTTATAGTTGATGCGAAGGAGCCCCCGAGGTGAACGACGGCCGGACTCGCGTCACCGAAATCCTGCGCCATCTGAATGTCTCGGACGCGCGCCAGCGCGACGAGCTGGTGGCCCTCGTCTACGACGAGCTGCGCGAGATGGCGCGGCGCCAGCTGCGCAACGAACGCCCGGGCCACACGCTCCAGCCCACCGCCCTCGTCAACGAAGCCTATCTTCGACTCTTTGATCCCTCTGCCAACGGCTGGGAGAGCCGCGCGCATTTCTTCGGTGTGGCCGCCCGCGCCATGCGACAGGTCCTCGTCGACCACGCACGCCGTCGCGATGCCGACAAACGCGGTGGCAAAATGGAGCGCGTCACGCTGGTCACCGACATCGCGGAGGCGGGAAGCGCCGAGACCGACGTGGTCGATCTTCACCTCGCACTGGAGAAGCTCGCGCAACACGACGACGCACTCGCGCGTCTCGTCGAGTTGAGATTCTTTGGCGGGCTCACACTCGACGAAGCCGCCGACATTGTCGGCGTGTCACGCCGCAAAGCGGCCAACGACTGGGCCGCCGCGCGATTGTGGTTGCAGCGCGAGCTGCGGAGCGCGTGAGCGATGGAAACTCCGCGCTTTCGTCGCCTGATGGACATCCTGGGCGAGGCCATGTCGCTGCCGGCCGCGGAGCGCGAGGCATTCGTCGTGCGCGCATGCGGTGACGACACGGAGCTCCTCGCCGAAGCGCGCGCACTTCTCGCCGAAGCCAACGCCACCTCGTTCGACGCCGTCACGGCGCGCCTCGGTGCGCGTGTGCGACGCGCCGCCGGCGAATTCAACGAGCAGGCCCTTCCGAAAGAGATCGGCCCGTATCGCATCCTTGGCCTGCTGGGCGAAGGTGGCATGGGTCTCGTTTACCACGCAGAGCAGACCTCACCCATTCGCCGCGAAGTAGCGCTCAAGGTGGTGCGCGTGGGACTGAGCGGCGATCGTGCGCGCGCGCGATTCGATGCCGAACGGCAGGCGCTCGCCGTCATGAACCATCCCGGCATCGCGCGCATCTTCGACGCGGGCGCCACCGGGGACGGTGTGCCGTACTTTGCGATGGAGCTCGTGCGCGGCGAGTCCATCACCACCTTCTGCGATGCGCAGCGCATGCCGCTCGACGCGCGCCTCGATCTCTTCGCCGACGTGTGCCGTGCCGTCCAGCACGCGCACATGAACGGCGTCATCCATCGTGACTTGAAGCCGTCAAACATCCTGGTGTCGGTGGTGGACGGAAAGCCACAGCCGCGCGTGATCGACTTCGGCATTGCGCGGGTAGTCGAGGCGGCGAGCGACCGCGAGACCATGCACACCGCGTTCGGCTCCGTGATGGGGACGCTCGAGTACATGAGCCCTGAGCAGGCCGCGGGAGGCACGGCCGTCGACACACGCTCCGACGTGTATGCGCTCGGCGTCGTGCTCTACGAGCTTGTCACCGGCTCGCTGCCGTTCGACTCCGCCATGTTGCGCAGCGCCGGTGCCGTGGAAGCGCAGCGCGTCATCCGCGACACCGATCCGCCCACGCCGGCGCGCCGTTTCACCTCGTCAGACACCCGCGAGGAAGCGGCCAGCGCGCGCGCCACGGACACGCGCACGCTCTCGCGGCGTCTCCACGGGGACCTCGGGTGGATCATCATGAAGGCGCTCGAAAAAGATCCCGCGCGCCGTTACCAGTCGTCGAGCGATCTCGCCGCCGACCTCGAACGCCTGCGCGCACACGAACCCGTCGCGGCAGGACCGCCCGGCCGGCGTTATCGCGCGTCGCGTTTCGTGCGCCGGCACCGCACCGGCGTCATTGCTGCCAGCGCGATCACGCTCGCGCTCGTGGCAGGACTGGCTCTTGCCACAGCCGGCTTCGTACGCGCCAAACATGCGCAGCAGCGCGCCGAGAACGAAGCGCGGCGCGCCACCATGATCAAGGACTTCATGACGGGCATGCTGGCCGGGGCGCGTCCCGACAAGTCGAGGGGGCGCGAAGTGACTGTGCGCGAGGTTGTCGATTCCACCGCGGCCAAGATTGCGCGCGAAAATCCCTTCCCGAAGGATCCGCTCGTGCTTGCCGACGTCGTGCACGCGCTGGGCGAGACCTACCGGAGCATCGACGAGTACGACCGCGCCATTCCGCTTTTCCAGCGCGCCATCGAGCTCAAGCGCGCCGCCCCGGGGAACAACGACCGCAGCATCCTGGTCTCACTCAACAAGCTCTCCGAGTGCCAGGCCACGACCGGCGATCTCAAGGCCGCGATCCAGACCCAGAAGGAAGTGGTGGCCACGGCCGAGCGCACAATTGGAAAGGAGACAGACGATTACAGCGCATGGCTCATGAATCTTGGCAACATGTATGCGGACACCGGCGACCCCGTTGCCGCCGAGCCGCTCCTGCGCGAGTCGATCGCCATCGAGCGGCGCGTGGACAATCCCAAGACCGACGACAATATGCCGTTCTCCATCAACAATCTCGCCACCGTGCTTGTCGATCAAGGCAAGTGCGCGGATGCGATCCCGCTCCACGAAGAATCGCTCGCGTTGCGCCGCCGCTTCTTCGGCACACCCAGCGCCGAGGTTGCGACAGCACTCGGGAACTATGCAAAGGCGCTCGATTGCGCCGGTCGCCACGACGATGCGCGCAGCGCCGCCGACAGCGCGCTCGCCATGTGCGTGACCGTTTTCGGCCCCGACCACCAGCGCACCGCCACCTCGCGCGTGCGCCTGGCCGAGACATTGATGCACACCGGTCACGCCGCCGATGCCGAGCCGCTCCTGCGCGCCGCCATTCCCGTCTTCGCCAAGATCGGCGAACGCCAGTGGCGCGTGGGTGACGCACGCGCGCGCCTGGGCGAAGTCATGATCGACACCGGCCGTGGCCAACAGGGAATCGCCGAGGTGGAAGCGGGCTGGCAAATTCTCACCGAGACGACGGGGCAGAATACAATCCGCGCGCGAGAGATTGCCGGCGTGGCCACGAAGTATTACGACGGCGTCTCCAACGCGCAGGAGCTGGCTCGCTGGCAGGAGCGGTTGGCCAGCGCAGCCAGGTAACG
>DATEHD010000105.1:0-14288 GCA_035279765.1 Candidatus Krumholzibacteriia bacterium
GTGCACACGGAGACGGTCTGCGCCAGCTCGGCAAGCTTCGCAACGGTTGCGGCGGACGCGGGAGCCACCACCGACGCGGACGCCGGTCTGGGCGTCGCAGCCACCGGGCTGGGCGGTGGCGTTGCGCGCGCAGGCTCGAACGCGGAGGCCGCAGCGGGTGCCGCGGACGCCGCACCGTTCGGAATCTCGACGCCGTCCAGGTAGACGGAGCGCACGCCTTTCTTTTCCAGGCGCTTCAACATGGCGAGGGTCGCTTCCAGTGTGTCGATGCGATTGCTCATGCGTGGGAGATTACGCGCTCTTGCGGTAACGGGCAAGCATGTCCGCGCGTTCTTCGCCGCGAACATGAATCCGTCCCCACAATTCGAACATGATCAGCGTTAGCAGCTCGAGCGAGCGGTCGCGGCCGCGCTGGTGGTCCTCGAGCATCGCTTCGATGCCCGCCCGTCGCAGGTATGGCGCTGAGAACGCGTCGCGCTCCAGGAGCACGCCGCGAATGGTGTCCGCCATTTCGTGGCGGAACCAGTCGTTGAGCGGAACGGCGAATCCCACCTTGGGCCGGTTGAGGATCTCCTCGGGCAGATACGCCGAAATCACGCGGCGAAACACGCGCTTGCCCTTCAAGCCGCGCACCTTGAGCGCTGCGGGAAGGCGCAATGCAAACGACACCACGTCCTGATCCAGGAACGGAACGCGCGCTTCGATCGACGCGCTCATCCCCATCTTGTCCTTCTTGAGCAGCAGGTCTTCGACGAGCCACGTGCGCAGATCGAGGAAGTAGAGCCTGTCGGCCGCATCGATGTCCCCCGTGGCGAGCGCCTCGGCTTCCACACGGCGAATGGTATCGAGCGCGTGGCCCGCGCCGTTGCGTGCGCCGTCGGCGAGCAACGCGTGACGTGTGCGCTCGGGAATCACGGTTTCCCAGAAGAGATGACGATGGGCGACGTCACGGATGGCGATGCCTTCGATTCCGCGCGCGCGGCTGCGCGACAGCGGCAGCGCGCGGGCAAGTGATCGCGCCAACGATTGCGGTGGCAGCAACGCGCTCCCCGCCATCATCTCGCCCTGGTAGCGCGGGTAACCGCCGAACAGCTCGTCGGAACCCTCGCCGCTCAGCACCACCTTGACGTGCTCGCGTGCGATGCGGCTGATCGCCATCATGGGAACCGCCGACGGATCCGCCATGGGCTCATCCATATAATAGACAGCTTCGGGAAGCATCTCGAGATAGTCGGCTGCGCTCATCTTGAGCGCGTGTTGCCTGGTGCCGAACTTTTTCGCTACGACTCCTGCCGCGTCGGTTTCGTCGTAGATGCCGCCGCGATCGAATCCCACCGAAAACGTATTGAGCGGCGTCGACGTTTTCGCGCTCGCCATGGCCGTGAGAAAACCGGAGTCCAGTCCGCCCGAGAGGAACACGCCCAGCGGCACGTCGCTCTGCAGGTGGTAGTCCATCGAACGATCGAGCAGCGCGCGCAATCTTTCCGCCGCTTCGGCTTCGTCGATGTCGAGTTTGGGCCCGAACGCGGGCGTATAGTAGCGTTCGACGGCGATGGCGCCGTCCTTCACGACGGCAAACTCACCCACGCCCAGCTTGGTGATTCCGCGAAAGATGGTATCGGGAGCGGGCACATACCGGAGCGTGAGATAGCAATCGACAAGCTCGGGGCGCAGCTCGGCCGAGATTTTGCCCGACGCGAGCATCGCCTTCACTTCGGAAGCAAACAGGAACGCATCCGGCGTGCGGCAAAGATAGAGCGGCTTGATGCCCATGCGGTCACGCGCGAGCACGAGCTGGCGCGTTCGCTCGTCCCAGATCGCAATCGCGTACATCCCGCGCAGCTTCTCGAACACGCCCGTGCCCCACTGCTCGTAGCCGTGCACAATGACCTCGCCGTCACCTTTGGTGGCGAAATGGTGCCCTGACTGTTCGAGCGTCGCGCGCAGTTCGAGGTAGTTGTAGATCTCACCGTTGAAAACGAGCACGACGTCGCGTGATTCGTTATAAAGCGGCTGATGCGATCCTTCCGGATCGATGATGGAGAGGCGCGCGATACCGAGCCCGGCGTGCCCGCGCGCAATCCACTTCCGTTCGTCGGGCCCGCGATGATGGATGCACCCCACCATCGCCTCGAGGACCGGCTCGAGCGGAGGGTGCGCTTCCGCGAAGGCGTAAATACCCGCAATGCCACACATGGAAGGCGGGATTGTCGGGCCCCGCGCACGGCGGAGTCAAGCGATTGGCTCGCACGAATGCGGCGTGTCTGGTATGTTCGGCGCGATGTGCGGCATTTGCGGAGTTCTCGGAAGTGTCGACCCGCGTTCGGGCGCGGAAACCGTCCGCCGCATGGCGGGCTCTATGACACATCGCGGCCCGGATGACGAAGGCTTCCACACCGATCCCCCCGCGTTCCTCGGCTTCCGCCGTCTCTCCATCATCGATCTTTCCACGGGGCACCAGCCGCTCGCCAACGAGGACGAGTCGGTCTGGATCGCATTCAACGGCGAGATCTACAACCATCTCGAATTGCGCGCCGAGCTCGAAAAGAAAGGGCATCGCTACCGCACGCGCACGGACACCGAGACCATCGTCCATCTCTACGAGGAAGAAGGTCCGCATTTTGCGCGGCGCATGAATGGGATGTTTGCCATCGCGCTGTGGGATGCCAGACGGCGCCGCCTCGTCCTGGTGCGCGACCGCCTCGGCGTAAAGCCGCTCTACTATGCGCGCCTCGCGGGCGGCGGGCTCGCCTTTGCCTCGGAGATCAAGGCCCTGCGGCTGTGCCCGGGCGTGGACACGCGCATCGATCTCACGGCGCTCGACAGCTACCTCGCCCTCCAGTACGTGCCGGGGCCGGGGACGATCCACCGCGGCATCCAGAAACTTCCGCCGGGCCACGTGCTGATTGCCAGCGCATCAGGTGATCTGCATGTCGAGCCGTTCTGGAAGCTCGAGCCGGAGGATCCGCCGGCAACATTCGAGGCCGCGAGCGAGGAGTTCATGTCGCTGTTCGAAGATGCCGTGCGCATCCGGCTCATGAGCGACGTACCGCTCGGCGCATTTCTCTCCGGTGGCCTGGACTCCGCGATGGTGGTCGCCGCGATGGCCAAAGCGATGGACCGCCCCGTCAAAACCTTCTCCATCGGTTTCGAAGGAGATGGCTGGTACTCGGAGCTGCCCTACGCCGCCGCAGTCGCGGAGCAGTTCCAGACCGAGCATCAGACGCTCACGGTGAAAGCGCCGGATATGCGCACGCTTCTGCCGCAAGTTGCAGCGCAGCTCGATGAGCCGCTCGCAGACGTGGCCGCGATCCCAACCTACCTGCTTTCACGCTTCGCACGCGAGCACGTCACCGTGGCGCTCACCGGCGAAGGTGCAGACGAGCTCTTCGCCGGCTACGACCACTATGCGCTGGAATGGCTGCTGGAGCGCGGCGGCTGGGTCTCGACGCCGATCTTCCGGGCTTTTCGCAGCCCCGCGCGCGTGTTGCCCGCGGGTCGCGCCCGCAAGGCCATCATCGCCGCCGGCATGGATCAGCCCGAACGTTTCGTGTACATGCGCTCGGTGATTCCCACATCCGGGCGGCGCGCCCTTTTGCGCGCGGATGTGCGCAGCGAGATTCCGCGCAGCCATCTGGTCGCCCACATGGAGCGCCATTTTTCCGGCGACGGTGCCGGGCTCAATGCCGTGCTGCGCGCCGATGTCCAGGAGTGGCTCCCGGATGATTTGTTGATGAAGGTCGACAAGATGACCATGCTCGCATCCCTCGAAGCGCGGGTTCCGTTTCTCGATTATCGCATCGTCGAGCTGGTGTCAGGATTTCCGTCGTCATGGAAATACCGCAACGGCCGCAGCAAGGTGCTGCTCAAGTCGGTGGCGGAACGCGTCCTTCCGCCGGCGATCGTCTATCGTCCCAAGCACGGCTTCATGCCGCCGGTCCGCGAATGGCTGCGCGGGAGCCTGAAATCGTTCATGGAAGAACACCTGCTCGACCCCGCATCCTTCTCGAAGGAGTGGATCGACCCGCGCACGACGCGCGATCTGGTGCGGCGCTACCTGGCCGGAGAAGACGCGCTTTACCTGCCCATCTGGGAGCTGCTCTGCCTCGAGGTGTGGCTGCGGAGCCTCAAGTCGAGTGAGGCGGCGCCCCGGTGACGCGTGTCCGCACTCCGCGCATCGCCTACGTCGCCTCGGAGTTTCCGCGGCTGACGGAAACGTTCGTTCTGCGTGAAGTGGGCGAGATGGAACGGCGCGGCATCGCGGTGTCGCTCTTCTCCATCCGGCCGCGTCCCACCCGCACGCTGCACGCGGATGCGAAGCCATACCTGGAAAAGACCCACTACGCGCCGTGGTTCGGCGTGGCGCACATGGCTGCGTTCTTCTCGCTGCTGATTCGCAAGCCCGCCGGCGTGATGCGCGGAATCGGATTTCTGCTGCGCGACTCGATCGCGCACGCGCGCTATCCCGCGGTGATTCTCAAGACGTTCCTGGCCACGGCGAAGTTGTTCCTGTTCACGAAGCAGATGGAAGACGACGGCGTGGTGCACGTGCACGGTCATTTCGCAAATATTCCCACCACGCAGGCGGCGCTTGCGGCACGCGTGCTGGGCATCACGTACAGCTTCACCGGCCACGCCTGGGACATCTTCGTCCCGCGCAACCAGGCCGGACTGGCGGAGAAGATTCATGGCGCGCAGTTCGTGGCCACGTGCACGGGATTCAACTCGCGTCTGCTCTCCAACATTGCGCAGCCCGCCGACCGCGCGAAGATCGTGCTCAACTACCACGGCCTCGACCTGGCCGCGTATCGGGCCTCGGCGGCGCGCGATGACAATCGCATCGTGGCGGGCGGCAGTCTCGTGGAGCAGAAAGGGCTGCGCTACCTGATCGACGCCGCGGCGCTCCTGCGCGATCGCGGCCTCGACTTCCGCATCGAAATCGTCGGCGACGGTCCGCTCTTCGATGCCTTTGCGGAACAGATCAACAAGCACCAGCTGATGCACCTGGTCGCCCTCGTGGGATCGATGCCGCACGAAGAGCTCATGCTGCGCATGGGCAGCGCGGCGATGGTGGTGCTGCCGTGCATCGAAACCTCGGGTGGTTACATGGACGGCATTCCCAACATTCTCATCGAGAGCCTCGCTCTCGAAGTGCCGGTGGTGTCGTCGAATATCTCGGGAGTTCCGGAGCTGGTGGTGCCGGGTGAGAACGGGCTGCTCAACGCACCGCGCGACGTGCCCGCCCTGGCCGACGCCATCGAATCCCTGCTGCGTGATCCGGAGCGCGCACGGGCGATGGGACGTGCGGGCCGCGCGCGTGTGGAAAAAATGTTCGATCTGCGGCGCAACGCGTCGGAGCTCGTGAGTAAGTTCGACGGGATTCTCGAAGCGGCAGGACGCGCGAGGGGCTAAGCGCTGCGCCCGGTGCCAAGCGCAGCGGCGGCAAGATCCATCAGGCGGCGCGCGATGGCGCGTTTGCTCTCCGGTGCCGCGCTCTGGTAGACGCGTTCCTTCGCGTTGTAGATCGAAACCACGTTGGTGTCCTGGCCAAACGCCGCGTCCGGGCGATTCAGCACCACGAGATCGCAGTGCTTCTTCGCAAGCTTGGCGCGGGCGTTCTGCTCTTCGTCCTCGGTTTCGAGCGCAAAGCCCACCACCACGCGCGTCCCCTTCGCCGCACCCAGTGACGCCAGCACGTCGTCGGTTTTCGTGAGCTCGAGCGACCACCCGTCACCCGACTTCTTCTTCTGGTCGAGCTTAGCGGCCGGTTTGAAGTCGCTCACCGCGGCCACCATGAAGAGCGCGTCGCTGTTCTTGAACTCCTGCTGCAGCGCCTGCGACATCTCGGCCGAGGTGCGCACACGAACCACGCGAACGCCGTACGGCGCCGCCACCGACGTGCGCGCCGCCACCACCGTCACCTCCGCACCCAGGTCGCGCGCGGCTTCCGCCACGGCAAATCCCATCTTGCCGCTCGAGCGATTGGAGATCACGCGCACGGGATCGATGTCCTCTTCGGTGCCGCCGTTGCTCACCAGCACGCGCTTGCCCGCCCACGGCGAGCTGAACAGCGTGTCGATGGCGGCGAAGATCGTCTCGGGCTCCGCCATGCGGCCGGTGGCTTCGTAGCCGCACGCAAGATCGCCCTTCTCCGGCGGCGCCACGCGGAAACCGCGCTCGGAGAGAATGCGCATGTTCTCCTGTGTGCCCGCGTTCTCCCACATCACGTCGTTCATGGCGGGGGCGAGCATCACGGGTCCGCGATACGCGCTCACCACCGTCGCCAGCAGATCATCGGCGCGCCCGTGCGCGAACGCGGCCAGCGTGTTCTGCGTGGCGGGCGCGATCACAATGAGGTCGGGCCACTTGGCGAGATCAATGTGCTCGATGGGAGAAACGGTTCCCGAGGACTTGCCTTCGCCCTCGAACATGCGCACGTGCACCGGGTGCTCGGAGAGCGATTCGAAGGTGAGCGCTGTCACGAAACCCGTCGCCGCTTCGGTCATGACGACCTTCACGTCGGCGCCGGCTTTCTTCAAGAGGCGCAGGAGAAATACGGCTTTGTAGGCGGCGATTCCGCCGGTGACACCGAGAAGAATTTTTTTGCCGCGGATACTCATGGAGAGGCGCGGCGCGCCCGCGACGGGCGCGCCTCACACGGAGTGCTAACTAGGATTCCTGGAAGAAGTCTCCGGACCCGGTGGTCTCTTCGACAAACGTGTAGGTGATCTTGCCGTTGATCAGGCGCTTGACCGACGTCGACGTCGGCTTGAAGTCCGGCTCGGGCTCGGCCCCGCGGATCACCAGTGAATTCAAACGGCGCGCTTCGCGAGCCATGACGCGCACGGCCTCGTAACGGTTGGAAATCTTCGCCGTGATCTTTTCGATGATCACGAGCTTTTCGATGGGAATCGACATGTATGCTCCTTGGTAATGCTCACTCGATCAGGCGCTTGACCACGTCGGCGGCGGTTCGTTCACGCCGGCAGCGCTCGGCGGTGATGATGCCGCGCAGGTCTCCCGCGGCGCGCTCCAGGTCGTCGTTGACGACCAGGTAGTCGTAGCGGGCGCTGGCGCTGATTTCGACCCGCGCCGCCGCCAGGCGGACACTAAAGTCCGTGGCCGCCAGGTCCCCCCGCGCCCGGAGCCGCTGCTCCAGGTCCGCAAAGGATGGCGGCAAGATAAACACCATGACTGCGCCGGGAAACTCCCTTTTTACTCTATCTCCCCCCTGGATGTCAATGTTGAGGAGAACATCGAACCCGGCGGCCAGCTGCTCCTCGACGTAGGCCTTGCGCGTCCCGTAGAGGTGCCCGTGGACCTCGGCCCACTCGATCAGCTCGTTATTCTGCTTGAGCTTCTCGAACCGGCCGCGGTCGACGAAGAAGTAATCGACAGCCTCTTTTTCGGCCGCCCGCGGTGAGCGGGTGGTGGTGGAAATGGAGCGGTGAATGAGGGGGTCGGCGGCCAGCAGCCTGTCGACGAGGGTGGTTTTTCCCGCCCCCGAAGGCCCGGACACAACGATGGGAAACGCGATCGAGTGGCGCGGCACCGAGGCTACTCCAGGTTCTGCACCTGCTCGCGCAGTTTTTCGGTCTCTTCCTTGAGCACCACCACGTGCTGGATCACTTCCGAGCCCGACGCCTTGGCGCCGATGGTCGACGCTTCGCGGTGCATTTCCTGCAGGATGTAGGTGAGCTTCTTGGATACCTCGCCGCCGTCTTTGATGGCGCGGTTGAATTGCCCCTCGTGACTGCGCAGGCGCGTGATCTCCTCGGTGAAATCGGTCTTGTCGGCGAGCATCACGATCTCGGCGGCGATGCGGTCTTCGCTCACCTGCACGTCGCCGGCGAGTTGTGCCACGCGCTTGCGCAGCGCCTCCACCTGCTGCTTCGCCACTTCGGGCGAGAGCTTTTCGATGGCGCTCACGGTGCGGTCGATGATCTGCATGCGCTGCACGAGATCCTTCTCCAACGCTTTGCCTTCTTCGACACGCATCTTCGTGCACGAGTCGAGCGCGGCGTTGAGGCTCTTCTCGACCAGCGGCCACACTTCGTCTTCACCCGGCTCGAGCTCTTTGGCGGTGACGACTTCGGGCAGCTGCATCAGCGTGTCCATGCTGAGGCGCTCGTCGAGGTTGTGCTTCTTGGCGAAGGCGCGCAGCTGCGCGAGGTAGGTCTCGAGCACCTGCTCGTTGATGGTGATGGCGCGCCCCGTGCTGGGCGATTCGATGTTGATGGAGATGGTCACGCGGCCGCGCGAAAGCTTCGTGCGCACGATGTCTTTGATGTCGGACTCGCGGTTCTGGATGGCGCGCGGGAGCTTGAAGGCGAGGTCGAGGAAGCGATGGTTGACGGAACGAACTTCAACCGTCACGGTCGACGTGGCGCTGGTGGCCTCGCCCTGCCCGAACCCGGTCATGCTTATCAACATCGTGCAATCCTCGCTTCCGTGTAGACGTTGCGGCCTATACTATAGGCGGCGCGCACGAGACGCCACCACATTTCCCCATGAACGCCACTCTTCTAGCACGTTTCGCCGCCGAGCTTCGCGAGGCACTGCGCTGGCATTACCTCGACGAATCGCGCTGGTTCACACCGGTGCTCTCGCTCCCGTTCGACCGTGGCCGCAATCATCTGGTGGTGGTGCTGGAGGCGCCCGGACCGTTCACGTTTCTGCGCGACACGTCGCCGTTCGGCGGCGCGACAGCGCCGGTGCGCTTTGCCATGCTGCGCGGCGCGCAGGTGCAAGATGTGTCGGTGAGCGGCCGTGTGCTGCGCATCGACGTGATCACACACCGCGAAGAAGACCACCTCAGCCTGCGCATTGCGCTCTTCGGTGCCAACGGAAGCGCCACGTTGTATCGCGGCGAATCTCTTATCGAGAGCGTGGGACGCAAGCGTGATATCCGGGGCTCAGCGCCGGCAGGGGATGCTCCAGCGGGCGACACGGCCCAACCCGACGAGCCATTCGGGCGACGCTTTGCGCTGGTTGCCACGCGACGTGTCGCATCCGCTGTACTCCGGCGGCCGGATGCGATCAACGAACCGGACGCGATATCTCTCGGAGTCTTCAATGATGCACGCTCCGCGTGCGCGCATGCCGGCGAGCTCATCCTCGGCGAGGCGCAGGCGCTCATGCTGCATCGCATCGCGCGACCCGCGCGCAAGAAGCTCGACACGCTGCGGCGGCTGGCCGCGAACCTGGAGAATGACATCGAGAACGCGCGCGCGCACGGCGACGAACGCCGCCAGGCCGAAGCGCTCGCGGCATACCAGACCCGCATACGCCCCGGCGCCGACTCCGCCGAGATTCCGGATCTGTACGATCCCGGGCGCATGCTGCACGTCACCCTCGATCCATCGCTTCCCATTCACGTGCAGGTGGAGAAGCGTTTCCGCCGCGCCGCCAAGCTGGAAAAAGGGCTCGCGCACCTTACGCGCCGTTACGAGCTCGTGAGCCGCGAAGCGCCCGAGCTGGAAGCGGCCCTCGGCCTGCTCTCGGGCGTGCAGTCGTTCGGAGATGCGCTCAAGCTCTACGAAGTGATGCGCGCCAAATTCGGCATCGCGCTTGAGCGCAAGGTGCCCGGGCCGGCGCCGTCGCCGCGCAAGACAGCGCGCGAAAAAACCTACCGGACGTTCGATCTCGATTCGCGCTGGTTCGTGATGGTGGGGCGCAACAACCGTGAGAACGATCAGCTCACGTTCCACGTCGCCGCGTCCACGGACTGGTGGTTCCACGCCGAAGGCGTCGCCGGCTCACACGTGCTGCTCCGTCCGCGCGGCGGCGGCGATGCCCCGCCCGC
Source organism: Candidatus Krumholzibacteriia bacterium (assembly GCA_035279765.1). Taxonomy (GTDB): domain Bacteria; phylum Krumholzibacteriota; class Krumholzibacteriia; order WVZY01; family JAKEHA01; genus JAKEHA01. The sequence continues at coordinate 9,806 of DATEHD010000105.1, forward strand.
AGCCATCATCGCGCAGGCAGCCTCCATCGCTGCGCACTTCTCCAAGGCCCGGCACAGCGGGCTGGTGCCGGTGATCTACACGCTGCGCAAGTATGTGCGGAAATTTCGCGGAGCGGAGCCGGGCCAGGTGAAGTGCGAACGCGAAACCATGGTGATGGTCCCACCCCAGCTCCCGGCCGCAGAGTAAACCGCGTACGTCCAGATGCAAGGCGCGCCGACGACGCCATACCCATGCGGAGCGTATGGCGAGGAGGCGCAACGCCGCAGATGGACGTGCGAAGCCCCTCCGGTTCGCAGCCGACTCTGGCACCGCCACGAACCGAAGGGGCAAAAAAAGAGGGAAACACTTTGGGGTGTTTCCCTCTTCTCGCGTTCCTGAAGGAGGTGCCGTTCGGAATCACGCTAAGGGCAAGGGCTATGATTCACTGGCTTGGCGAGCCGTTTCAGGGGAAGGCGCCCGTCACCGACGAGAATCGGCTTCGAGCACTCAGCCTCCGATACACCGCCCTTCAGTCGGCAAGACCTGACACATCTTCCTGTATCCCGTCGCTCCTGCTGGAGCTTCCTTCGAATGTGTCACGTCCGCCTGCCAGTGCATTTTGCAATCGCCGTGCCAAGCACCGGCCCGATAACTCGCGGCAATATACATGTTTGCAATAGCTTACAGCGTGGGTCCAACGCGGGTGGACAGCGTCAAAATCCTGATGTGTAAAAGCGATTAACGGGGCGTAAAAAAATCTTACGAAAGGCCGGGATTCGGGAGGCTCCAAACCGGAGCGAACGAGCGGGCTAACGATCGACGAAGCCACCCTCGGTATTGAGGGTGCCTTCCCAGGGCGGCGAGAGGGGGATGGTTCCGAGGTAGATGTACTTCTGGAAATCGACCCAGTAGAGGGAAACCTTGCCGGGCGACTGTCCATCATCCGACACCAACGTCACCTTGAGAGTGATGTCGGTCAGCATCTCGAAACGCAGCTTCACCGCCGCCGTGGCGTTGACGCGGAACGTCTGGCCGGCGTAGGTGAGGGTGGTGGTCCCGGCTGCGGTTTTCTCGAGGGGGAGCTCCTCAGCACGCGTGACCGGAGCGTGCAGCGACAGCACCGCAAACCCCGTTACGAGGAGGAGGACCCGGAAGAGCTGTTTCATGACAAGCGATACTATAGCAAGCTTATCGGGAATCGGGTAGTCCCAACTTAGGTTTTTCGACCAGTTTCTTTGCGTCCGGTAGCCCCGGACCGGCCACACGGGCGTTCCCCCGGCGCACCGTTATTCCATGCGAATCGAAGTATTCCAGGAGCGGGATGGCGTGTTTGCGCGTAATTCCGAGCGCGTCTTTCAGGTCTCCCACGGCCACCTCGCCCCGACTGGCAAACAGGGTGCCGAGCGCCGCGAGAGAGCGCTCCATGGCCTCGCGATGCATCCAGCCATCGGCCAGCTCCACCACGTCCGGGTGATCGCGAAGCACCGTGGCCGCGTCGGCGAACGGTTCGCGTGAAGTCCATTGCACAGCAAGCTCGTCGCGGGTGGGAAACGCCACTCCGGCGGCGCGAATTCTTTCCACAAGCTCCTCCATCACGCGCGCCAGCTCGGGCGGCAACACCATCTCCCGCGAGCCCGCGCGCACCCGGCTCTCGCGCACAAACAGCGGCGAGGTTTCCGCCACTTTTTCGATGACGCGGTTGAACACGGGGGCGCTGTGCGGGAACGCAAGCCGGCGCCGCAACTCTTCCTTGTCCATTCCCCATTGCAGCGGATGCGCGGCGATGTGCGCGTTTGCGAGCTCGACGGCGCGCGCACCCAGTGCGAGAAACACGCGGCGGTGATAAATACGCCCGGAAATTGAGATGACGTCGCCGCGTGCATGGAGCTGCGCGATCAGCGCCGAGTCTGCCTCCGCTTCCGGAAGACCCTGGATTCCGGCCCGCTCGACGGTTTTCTCGATCACGTCCACGGGATCGCCCTGTTCACGCAGTCGCAGGCTCTCCAGGGCGGAGGCGTCGGATCGCCTGTGCGCCCGGGCGCGCGGGTTCAGCACCGTCGCGCCGCCAATCACGCGCGCCGGCGAGTACGTGCGCAGCACGAGCCGGTCGCCCGCGTCGCACACAAGGCGGGACTCCAGGCGCAGCTGCGCCAGGGCACTGGCACCGCGCTGCAGGAGGTCGTGTTCGAACAGAAGGACACGGCCGAGCACTTCGCTCGAGCCGTGGTGAATGCGCACGCGCTCGCGATTGACGAGCTCGGCATCGTCGGTCTCCGTGAGCACCACGCGCACGTCGATGGTATCGGTGACGGCGAAGTATCCCGGCGTGGCCAGCGTGTCACCGCGCTGGATGTCTTCGAGCTTTACGCCGTGGAGGGCGAGGGCCAGCCGCTCGCCCGCCACGCCTTCGCCGCGCCGGGCGCCGAAGCTCTGGATCTCGCGCACGCGCACGCGCACGCCGGCGGGAAGAAACTCGATCTCGTCCCCCACGCGCACACGGCCGGAGTAGCAGCTTCCGGTAATGACGACGCCAATTCCCTTTTGATGAAACACGCGGTCGACCGCGAGACGAAACGGACCGTCGATGGCGCGCACGTCGATGCGCCGCGCCATGGCGAGCAGTTCGGCGCGCAGCGCGTCGAGCCCGTTCCCGGTGCGGGCCGAGACGGGAATCACGGTCGCATTCTCCAGGAATGTTCCGCGCACAAGCTCGGCGATTTCCTCGCGCACGAGGTCAAGCGTTTCGTCGCTGGCGAGATCGGACTTGGAGATCACGACCACACCGTGGTGAATGCCGAGCGAGCGCAGCACCTCGACGTGCTCGACGGTCTGCGGCATGACGCCTTCGTCCGCCGCGACAAGCAGCATCGCCATGTCGATGCCGCCGGCGCCCGCCACCATCTGGCGCACGAAACGCTCGTGGCCGGGCACGTCGATGATTCCAATGAAGACACCGGGGGCGAGCTCGAGGGGTGCAAAGCCGAGCTCGATGGAGATGCCGCGTTCTTTTTCTTCTTTGAGACGGTCGGTGTCGTGGCCGGTGAGCGCGCGCACGAGCTCGGTCTTGCCGTGATCGACGTGGCCCGCGGTGCCGAGGATGAAATGGCGCGCGGCCGGCGCGCCGGCTTCTTCGCGCCCGGGAGTCACGCTACTGTACAGCGCGCTGGATGTTGGCGCCGAGTGCCCGCAGCTTGAGCTCGATTTTCTGGTAGCCGCGGTCGATGTGATAGACGCGCAGAATCTCGCTGTGCCCTTGCGCCGCCATGGCGGCGAGGATGAGCCCCGAGCTGGCGCGAATATCGGTGGCCATGACGGGAGCACCTTCGAGCCGTTCGCTGCCGCGAATCACGGCCAGATTTCCGTCGAGACGGATATCCGCGCCGAAGCGGCGCAGCTCGGGCACGTGGGTGAAGCGATCGGGATAGATGGTTTCCTTCACCGTGCTGACACCGTTGGCGCAGCACAGCACGGCGATGATCTGCGCCTGCATGTCGGTGGGAAAACCGGGGTATTCACGCGTGACCACATCGGTGGCCTGGAGGCGCTTGGGACCGATGACGCGCACGCGGCCCTCCTGCGTCTCCACGCGGCATCCGCATGCTTCCAGAATCGAAAGCACCGCGCCCATGTGGCCCGGGTTGCAGTGGGTGATGGTGACGTCACCGCCGGTCACCGCCGCTGCTCCCGCAAAAGTTTCGGCTTCGATACGATCCGGAATCACGCGGTGCACGAGCGGCTTCACCGATGTCGTGCCGTGAACTACCACGCGCGGCGTGTCGGTGCCTTCGATCTCGACGCCGCATTCCTGCAGCGCATGGATGAGGTCGGCGATCTCCGGCTCGAGGGCCGCATTCTCGATGACGGTGGTGCCTTCCGCGAGCGATGCCGCCATGATTGTCTGCACCGTCGCGCCCACGCTGGAGATGGGAAACACCACTTCGCCGCCGCGCAGGCGGTCGCAGCGCGCTTCGATGTAGCCGTGCGCGAGCTCGATATGCGCGCCGAGTTTCTCCATGGCCATCAGATGCAGATCGATGGGGCGCGGTCCCCACGCACAACCACCCGGCATGCTCACCCGCGCGCGGCCGTGCACGGCGAGCGTGGGTGCGAGCACATAGATCGACGCGCGCATGGTGCGCACGAGGTCGTACGGGGCTTCGATGCCGTTGGCATCGGTGGAGTCGATGGTGAGCACGTCTGCGTCGCGCGTGGTTTTGGCACCCAACAGATCGAGCATCTTCACCATGGTGGTGACGTCTTTCAGGTCGGGCACGTTGGAGATGACACTCTTGCCGCGCGCCAGGAGGGCTGCGGCCATGAGCGGAAGCACCGCGTTCTTGGCCCCCTCGACACGCACCGTTCCCGCCAGTGGCGTCGGTCCTTCGATAACGAATTTATCCACCGTGAAGCTCCTGTCGCGCGGTCACCACGCGGTCGCGGCCGGAAAGATCCTGAATCACGAACACCTTCGCAAAACCCGCGCCACGGAGGAGGTCCATCACG
>DATEHD010000106.1:0-2873 GCA_035279765.1 Candidatus Krumholzibacteriia bacterium
CTGGAGGCAATGAGCTGGTCGTCGGGGTCCTGTAGTAGCAGGGCCACGCGCACGCCGGAGGTCCGCTCCTGCGAACCGGAACGGAGTGGCAGCACGCCCCCCAGCGTGGCCAGCAGTGTCGTCTTGCCGGAGCCGTTGTCGCCGGCAATGGCAAGCCAGTCGCCGCGATGGACGTCGAGCGAGACCTCGTGGATGACGGGAGGAAGTCCGTCGCGATGCGCGACGGTGGCATCACGGAGCGAAATCAGCGGGAGAGCCACACGCGCCTCACGGCGTCCGACACATCCGCCAGGGTGAGGCCGGTGCGACGCGCGATCTCGCGGCAGGATTCGTATTCGGGGCTGGCAGTCTCGGAGCCGTCGGGGCGTGTCGCGATCTTGATGCGCGCCGGACCCCACTCGGTCTCAACGGTTTCGATGCGGCGTGGCAGCTCGACGCGCGATTCGCGCGCGACGCGAAGCCCGAGCGTCGTGCTGTGCGAGAGCACCACGCGGCTCACGTGCTCCAGGTCCGCGTGCTCGCACAACACGGTGATCTCCGTGCCGGGGCGGTTCTTCTTCATCATCACCGGCGTGTAGTACACCTCGAGTGCGCGCTCATCGAAAAGGCGCTGCATGAGATCGCCGTAGTGCTCCGGATTCATGTTGTCGATGGTGCAGCGAATCACCGTTACTTCGCCGTCCGTCGCCGGGCTCGCGGCGGCATCGGCCACCTGCGCCAGTGACACGCGCACCACGTTGGGCATGCCTTTCGATTCGCGCGTCCCTGCGCCATAGCCGACTTTTCCCTGCACCACGCCGTGGTTCAGGGGAAGCGGCTCAAACGCGGAGGCGATGATGGCCGCTGCCGTGGGCGTCATCAGTTCTTCCTGCCGCTCCGTGTATGTGAAGCGATGCCCGGCGAGGAGCTCGAGTGTCGCCGGAGCCGGCACGGGCATCTCGCCGTGCTCGCCCTGGACGGTGCCGCGCGCCCCCACGGCCAGTGTCGTGTAATAGAAACTCTCCACGCCGAGGGATTCCGCGAGCGCGAAGAAGCCGACAATATCGAGAATGGCGTCCAATGCTCCCACTTCGTGAAAGTGAACCTTCTCCACGCTCATGCCGTGCACTTTGGCTTCCGCGGCGGCGAGCTTCGCGAACGCGCTCTTCGCACGTACGCTGACTGTCGGCGAAAGCGACGCGGCGTCGATGATCTTCGTGATGTCGGAGAGTCCACGGTGGGCGTGCTCGTGCGGCAGCGTGACGGAAAGTTTCCTGGCGGCAAACGGGCCGCGCCGCACACTCTCGACATCCACGCGCACCTTCGCGAGCGCCGGAATGGACGCGGCGCATGAGCGCAGTGTGTCGATGGAAGCGCCAGCATCGAGGAGGGCGGCGATCAACATGTCGCCGGCGGCGCCGGAGAATGCATCGACGATGAGGCTCTGCTTCAACGCGCGGTTTCCTTGTCGATGCGCGCGGCCAACTCGCGCGCTTTGGCGACAATGATGGCGGCCGCGCAACCGGCGCCGAAGCCGTTGTCGATGTTCACCACGGTGACGCCCGCAGCGCAGCTTGTCATCATGGAGAGAAGGGCCGCCAGTCCGCCGAAGCTCGCACCGTAGCCGATGCTGGTGGGCACCGCGACGACGGGTGCGCGCGACATGGCGCCCACCACGCTGGCGAGTGCCCCTTCCATGCCCGCCACCACGACCACGGCGTCTGCTGCTTCGATCATCGACTGGTACGCCATCAGGCGATGTATTCCGGCGACGCCCACGTCGTAAATGCGGTCAACATTACAGCCGAGCAAATCCGCTGTTACCGCCGCCTCTTCTGCCACAGGAATGTCGGTGGTGCCGGCCGTGATGACGAGCACGTAACCCGCGCGCGATAGCGCGCGCATTTCAAACGTAAACGCCCGTGCCTCAGCGTGCCACGTCCCCTCAGGGAAACGACGCAGCAGTGCTTCGCCCGCTGCAATGTCACAGCGTGTGACCAGAAGATTGGTTTTCTTGCCGACCATGGACTCGGCGATCGCAACAATCTGATCGACGGTCTTCCCCGCACCGTATACGACTTCCGGAAATCCGCGGCGCAGCGAGCGGTGGTGATCCACCTTCGCGAAGCCCAGATCCTCGAACGGGAGGGTACGCAAGTGCTCGAGGACGGCGTCTTCGCTAAGACGACCATTCTTGAAGTCATTCAACAATTCTTTGAGAGCGTCGATATTCATGACAGCGCGGCGATAGCCGCGCAACTTAGCACTCAGTCACAAACTCTTCGGCGGCCGTTTCGACGACACAAGGAATGTCGGCAAAGGCACCGATGTTATCAAGGTAGGCATTACACAGGTCGTTCACTTCGCTGAACATCTTCGACTGCATGAGTCCGGCGCGTAGCACGCGCACATCGGGCATGCGCTTCAAGTAAGCCGCCATCACCTTGCGCGATGCGATCACACCGCCGGGCTCGCCGTCGAGGCGCGCCGCCTCGGCCACGTGCCGGAGAAGCACCGCGATCCGCTCGCGCGGCGTGGGCTGGGTGAACGCGCCGCCCGCAAGCTGCGTTTTCACTTCCTGGAAAATCCACGGATTGCCGATGGCCGCGCGGCCGATCATCACCGCGTCGCAGCCCGTCTGTTCCACCATGCGCACCACGTCGTCGCCGCTGCGCACGTCGCCGTTGCCGATCACCGGGATCGACACGGCGCGCTTGGCTTCGGCGATGAGGTCCCAGTTGGCGCGGCCGGTGAAACCCTGCTGGCGCGTGCGCGCGTGGAGGGCGAGCATGGTAACGCCCGCGTCTTCGATGGTGCGCGCGAGCTCGCGAACTTTTTCGCCGGTGGGACGGTCCCAGCCCGCGCGAATCTTGGCCGACACCGGCACCGAGCTC
>DATEHD010000107.1:0-3191 GCA_035279765.1 Candidatus Krumholzibacteriia bacterium
CGAATCGCCTTGAGCTCCGGCGTGGCGTCATCGCGAACGTTGCCGTCGGAATCCAACGCGCGATAGGCATCGCGCACGAGCGCGTCGTCGGGCTGTGCCCCGGCCGCAATCGCATACAGGAGCGGCGACGACTCCCGGCGCTCCTTCACACTCTTCTGCAACTCGCCGACGGCGTGCTCGCCGTCGGCAACGCGCCGCAGCGTGACGCCGTCTCCACGCTCGCCCTGGGCGATGCGCTCCACCGCCGCCCGGTAGCCCGTCTCCGGGATGGAGATGTCTCCACTCTTCTCGCGCAGCTCGCGGTACTCATCGATCTCGGCCAACCGCTCACGAATCCACGCAGCGTCGGAAGACGGACGCAGCGTCGCAATCGTGTCGCGAGCCGCGTGGTTGACGCACTCCACCCCCACCAAAGCCAATACCTCCCGCAGCCCGAGCGCGGCCACGGCGTGAGAGAAGTTTGACTGCGAAGGAGACGGCTTCATTGTGAAAAGAGCGGGGTCGAGCATCAACCCGCGAGGGAATCCGCAGCGCGCTATGGATGGGCATTCCCCGCGCGAGGACGCTGACCGAGCGGGTGATGCTCGCCCCGCTCGATCGTACTAGGAGAAAAGGACGCTCGCTTCTCGCGTGTGCTCACGCCACGTGACTGTGCGAGCGGTGCGGTATTGCAATATCGAATAACCACCCGGCGATCGGCTGCACAAAGTTCACCACGGCGGACCCGTCCAGTGCCGTGCGCAGCTTGTCCGGCAGCGGCATGTCGAGGGCCATCGTGGCCAGGATGCTCACCACGAGCGTCGCCGCCACCAGGCCGAGCGCCGCGCCACAGGCACGGTCGAGCCAGCCCAGCATCGAGGTGTGAATCAGCTTCTGGATCGCAATGGCGACAAAGTGAAAGGCCACGAGGCCGCTGACGAACACCGCGATGAATGAAATCACAAGCGCGGGCGCATGCGGAAAGGATGCGTGCGTGTGAAGCAACGCGGCCAGCCAGGTCGACAAAACCGCCGCGACCAGAAACGAAACGATCAGCCCGAGCAGCTCGATGATCTGGCGGGCGAGCCCTTTGATGCCGCCGCTGATCGTCCCGATGGCGATGATTCCGAGCGTGACGATGCTGGCAATGGTGGCGCCGTCCATGCGCTCCTAACCCAGCATTTCACGCACGAGAGAGGAAATGATCTTACCGTCCGCCTGTCCGCCTATTTCCGCAATCACGGATTTCATGACGACACCGAACGCCTGCGCACCACTGGCGCCCGACGTCTCGATGTGCTTTTTCACAACCGCGCGCAGCTCATCGTCCGTGAGCTGCTTGGGGAGATACGACATCGTGATGTCGAGCTCCTGCTGCTCGCGCTGCGCGATTTCTTCGCGACCGCCCGCACGCGCGGCATCCATGGCTTCCTTGCGCTTCTTGGCATAGGAGGTCAGCACACGACGCTCCGAGGCTTCATCCAGCTCAGCGCCCTTGGCGATCTTTTCGTTCTTCAGCTCGGACATGAGCATGCGCACCACCGACAGGCGCAGCTTGTCGCCCGCCTTGAGTGCAACCTTCATGTCTTCGTTCAATTGTTCTTTGATCATACTCTCCTCCCCACCGCAGTTTATGGGAGTGCGCCGGTGCTGTCAAACCGCTGGTCGCCCCAGCGCGAGCATCGACACCAGCGCGAGCGCCGCGGTTTCGGCGCGCAATCGCTGCGCCGAGATGCGCACCACGCTCGCTCCACCATCCTGGATTCGTGATCGTTCGCCGTCGCTGAAGCCGGCCTCGGGCCCGACGATGGCAAGCGTCGATACGGCCGTCGTGCCGTCGTTCTTCATAGCAGTCGCGCCGGCATCGGCCAAGAGCACACTCTCAAACGCGCCGAATTTCATGACCAGACCGCGCACATCGACGGCGGGGTCAATGTGCGGAAGCCACCCGCGCCCGCTCTGTTTCATGGCGGCAATCGCCACACGCTCCCAGCGCCCGTCGCGCCCCTCGCTACGCTTCGCGTGACAACGCTCGGCCGCCACGGGAATAAAGCCTGTGATGCCGGCTTCGACGCACTGCGTGAGCGCGGCGTCCATGTGCGCGCGCGGCAGGAGCCCGAGGGCCAGCACGAGCGGCACCGGTTGGGGCAGCGTGGCCTCCACGTTGGACACGCGTACAGTCGTGTCTTTGGGGCCAACCGCGTCGATCTCCGCGTTCACGATCAACCCGCGACCGTTGGTCACGCGCACCCTGTCGCCGATTCCCATGCGCAGTACGCGTGAGAGATGAAAGTGCTCGTCGTCGGTGAGCCGCACCGTCGCGTCCGCGGGTGTCAGATCGGCACTATAAAAGGAGAAGGTGTGCGCGGACATGGATCCCTCGCCGGCGCCGGACGCGCGGGCTATGTGACGCGCGGGGCGCGGGATGCGAGCGACTTTTCGAGCTCTTTCAGAAGCTCTTCTTCCTTCTTGCTGACTTTTTCCGGCACCCAGGCCACGACGCGCACGAGCTGGTCGCCGCGGCCGTGGCCGTCGAGGCGCGCGATGCCCTTGCCCTTCAACCGGAATACCTTGTGCGACGCGGTTCCCGCCGGAACCTTGAGCAGCACCTTGCCTTCCAGCGTGGGGACCTCGAGCTTGGCGCCCAGCGCCAGCTGCGTGTACGTGAGCGGAACATCGATCAGCACGTCGTTGCCGTGGCGTACAAAGCGGTCGCTCTCTTCTTCCTCGATCACCACGTAGAGATCGCCGGGACGGCCGCCGCGGCCGAGCTGATCGCCGCCGCCGCGAATGGTGATGTAGTTTCCGGTGGCGACGCCGGCGGGAATCTTCACCGTCACTGTCTCGCTGCCGCGCACGGTTCCCGTGCCGCGACAGTCGGGGCACTTGTCCTTCACGATGGTGCCCTCGCCGTGACAGACGTTGCAGTCCATGACATTGACGAACTGGCCCAGGATGGTGCGCTGCACCTGCTTGATCTGTCCGGTGCCCTGGCAGTTCTCGCACTGCACGGCCTGGGACCCGGCTTTGGCACCGGAGCCGTGGCAGGTTTCGCACAGCACCTGCTTGCTCACGCGGATCTGCTTTTCGACGCCGGTGGCGATCTCGTTGAGCGTGAGCTTCACGCGGATCTGGAGGTCGTGGCCTTTGCGCGCGCGCGCGGCACCGCCGCCCGCACCACCCTCGAAATCGCTGAGGCCGCCGAACTCGCG
>DATEHD010000108.1:0-4229 GCA_035279765.1 Candidatus Krumholzibacteriia bacterium
GACGTCATCTTTTCGTCAGCGAATGTCGCGCGCTTTCTCAAGATCGACGCCGACGAGGCGCTCCAGGTCTCGACGTCCAAGTTCATCAAGCGCTTCCAGGCGATGGAACAGCGCATTCAATCCGACGGGATGAAACTCGAAGCCATGACTCTGGACGAGATGGACGCCTACTGGAATCGCGCCAAGTCGGAAGAGACTTACTAAGGTGGATCGGCGAACATTGACTTTGTAGCGACCGCACGCTAATAATCTGCCAGCGCATCCTCCCGCGCGGATTCCACAGGAGGTGCGCCCGTGTTCGAATCTCTCCGCTCCCTTTCCGATTCCCAGATCATTACCGGCTCCAAAGTTTCGCGTGCACAAGAGCACAGCGGGTTGTTGTCGATGATTGGCTTCATCGTCGAGACCGAGCGCCGGGAACTCTTCCTCCGTAGCGGCTATTCCTCACTGTTTGACTATTGTATGAAAGAGCTCGGCTATTCGGAATCACAGGCCATGCGTCGAATCACCGCCGCACGTTGCGTCGCCAAGTTTCCTGAAGTGTTTGAGCTCTTGAAAGTGAATGAGGTCAACCTGGGAACCATCTCTCGAGTATCCAAGCTCCTGACTCCCGAAAACCGTGGCAGCGTGCTTGAAAGCATCCGCAAGAAATCTCTTCGAGAGGTAGAAGCGATCGTTGCCGAGCATGCGCCGATTGCGACATTTCCGCGAGACCGCGTACGTACGATTGTAACGCGAGTCCCTCTCGGTCAGCCGCCTGCGTTGGGTGAAATTCACCTTCGTAACGAAGGTGAAAAAGACCCAACACTTGAGAGATCAGTCACGGATGGGAACCACAGTGATTCGTCCGCTGTAGCCGCTGACGAATTTCTTGAGGATTCGCCAACGAAGGAGCCCTCGACAGGCGTCGTCGCAAATCAAAGGCTGGAACGACGCGCGCGCATCGAATTCACCGCGCGTCAGGAGCTCATCGAGAAGTTAGAACGCGTCCGGGCGCTTGCTTCGCATCGCCTGCCTGCATGTCCATCGATGGGGCAATTGATCGATTTCATGGCTGACTACGTGATTCACCGCGAGGACCCGCGTAAACGGCACGAACGTCGGCAGGCGCGTCGGATGAGGCCCGACAAAGCTCCCGATTAGGCCGCCCACTCGTCTGTAGAACCAGCGAGAAAAGCAAAAGGCCTGCTGTCACCAGCAGGCCTTTCGCGTGAGATTGCGCGCTGTCGCGCGTTATTCTAGTTCAACCGTCGGAATTCGATGCGCCGGTTCATGGAACGGCCTTCCGGCGTGGCGTTGGTCGTCATCGGCTCTTCTTCGCCGATGCCCACCGCTGTCACACGCGAGGGATCGATGCCGCCCTTGATCAGGTACTGGCGCACCGACTCGGCGCGTTTCTGCGAAAGCTCGAGGTTGAAGTTGGCCGGACCCTGGCTGTCGGTGTGGCCGCGAATCTCGAGGCGAGCCTCAGGATACGCGTTCAGCGACGCGATCACCTGGTCCAGCACCGTATGTGAATCAGGCGTCAGATCGGCCCGCCCGCTCTCGAAGTTGATACCGCGCAGCACGAACTGCTTGCCGATCTCCTTCGCATCCGGACAACCGTCATCGTCGTCGATGCCGTTGAACGTCTCGGGCTGGTTCGGACACTTGTCCTGCAGATCCGGGATGCCGTCGAGATCGTTGTCGAGATCCGGACAGCCGTCATCATCCTGGTAACCGTCGATGTCCTCCGCCTGCAGCGGGCAGCGATCGAGGTTGTCAGGCAATCCGTCGTTGTCGCTGTCCTTCACGAGATCGGGACAGCCATCCGTGTCCATGTCACCGTCGAAATCCTCCGGCTCATTGGGACACTTGTCCTTGATATCCGGAATTCCGTCCTGGTCGTTGTCGAGATCGGGGCAACCATCGTTGTCCTGGAACCCGTCGACATCCTCCGCCAGATCGGGACACTTGTCCTGGGCGTCCGGAATGCCGTCGTGATCGTTGTCGAGATCGGGGCAGCCGTCCGTGTCCTGGTAGCCGTCCTTGTCCTCGGCCTGGTCGACGCATCCGTCCTTGTTGTCGGGAATGCCGTCCTTGTCGGTGTCGCGCGCGATCACCTGGTTCAGGTACGAGAACGCGAGCCATAGACCCCAGTCGGGAGGATTGATGACCGACGGCGTGTCACCCGAATTGAGATTGATGTCGGCGCCGAGCTCGATCGCGGTGCCGCCGCTGCCCTTGAATTCCACACCGGGCGAGAGCGTGTACGTGCTCGGGCTCACCTTGGCGCCGGCCGGGATTTCGATATTGATGAGCTTCTGCCAGTCGAACTCGACGAAGAACGTCACCTGCGGCGCGGGAAACTCTATCGCCGTGTTGAACATGGCGGCGTCGTTGTATGTCGTCTGCCCGCCGGCCGGCGAGAACGGATAGCCGGGTGGATTGAAGCCGCTGGAGTCGGGCCGGGCGGGATCGAAAATCCCGTAGCCCCTGCTCTCGTTCTGGTTGAAGCGGTAGCCGCCGTTCAAGTGAATGCGCGTCGGCACGAAGGATTCGAGATCGGAAAGGTCGATGGTGGCGAGCCCCATCACCGTGATGTCGTTGGAATCGGTGGTGAAGGCGCGTTCCTTGTTGCCGGTCGGGAACGTGACATTGCCGTAGGCACCGAGCTTGAACTTCTGCGAATGGAACGGGAAATTCAGCTTGGCGGAAACATCGGTGTCACCCAGACCGCCGCGCGTCTCGGTGCCGAGGTCCACACCGGGAGTTGCCTCCTGCGTGGTGCGGATCCAGTTGCGCACGTCGAGATTGCCCGCGATCTCGAAGAAATCCGAGAGCGCGTACGTGAGCGACGCGTGCGTGATGAACGTGTGATAATCGACGACGGCGGAATCGGCCCCGCCACCGAAGAACGACGGACCGAGGTTCTCGTCGTTCTGCTTGCCGTACTGCTCCGAGATCTGGAAACTCAGCGTGCCCTTGTGGAAGGTATCCGCGGAACGGGTCCGAAGCAGCCCGCGCGTTCCATTGTAGGCCACGCTCGCCGTTGCCGCCGGCACCCAGGCCGCGGCCGACACGGCCACGGCAAGAACTGCCGCCGCGCAGCGAGTGCGAAAACGCCCCTGCATCATCGAGCTGACTCCTTTCTGATCATTACGGGGGGGAACCCCGTCAATCAGTGCAAGAACCCTTCCAACCCTTGTGTTGCCGTCCGGGAAGCGGCCCGGCATCATACGTTGCCGTGATCGCCCTCGTCCTGCGACTCCGGCGCTTTCTCCTCTGCTTCCGGTTCCGGGGGCCGCTTGCTCTCGTCCACGTAGTTCATGCGCAGCTCGAAGAGCACCTTGTCGATGAACTCGCTCTCGCGGGCGGACCGGCCGGTCTGGGTGCGGTTCTGGAGCATCTCGATCATGTCGATGGACATCCGCGCCTGGGCGAGGTCGCGCTCGATCTTACCCGTCACCGGATTGGGGACCTTTCCCATTTGCTGCATGGCGGCGTACTGAAACATCGCCACGAGCTGGAGAAGGAGCATTTCATCGCGCGAGGAATTCGACATGGTAATGCAGTCACCGTACTGCGAGCCGGGGGGGCCGGACGAGGCGAATCATAGGTAGGGGTCGAAAATCCTGTCAAGAAGTAGCGGCGCGATAGCGCCGCATTCAATCGACCGACCGCCTGGAGGCGATCCAAATCAGCACGGAGTCAGTTTCCCGAGACGCATTGAAGTAGGCATGGGGCAACTCGGCATCATAATGAATGCAATCCCCCGGATGCAGCGTGTACGGCTGCCTGTCGATCTCGACGCGCACCATGCCCCTCAGCACCAGGAGCGCCTCGACACCGTCGTGGCGGTGCGGCGTCGAACGATGCGAGCGGCCGGCGGAGAGCGTCACGCGAATGGCCTGCACGCTTCCGCCCGGGATCGATGCCGTGAGCCGTTCGAGCGCGGCGGCGCCACCCGGGATCGTCTCGCGCACGAGGCTCTCCGCCGTCAGCACGGACGCATCGCCCAGCTCGTTCTCTTCCAGGAAAAATGCGGTGCGCTTTCCCAGCGCGTGCGCGATGCGCGACAACGCCTTGATGGTGGGAATGGTCTCACCGCGCTCGATTTCCGAAACATGTGTGGCCGAGACACCGGAGGCCGCCTCGACCATTTTCAAGGTGAGGTTCTTTTCACCGCGCACACGCTTGATGCGCCGGCCGACTTCGTGTGCGTCCATCATGTCGTTCAGATCGAGAGC
>DATEHD010000109.1:0-2735 GCA_035279765.1 Candidatus Krumholzibacteriia bacterium
CGACGTACTGAACGCCGGCCGGAACCGGGTCGACGACCGACACGTTGTGCACGACCTCGGCGCCCTTATTGGCGTAGGTCAGGCGATATTCGATGACATCCTGCGGATGCACTTCATTGGCAGGCAGGAATTGCTCTGCGCCCTTTTCGCCGTTGACAACCTTGCGGGCCTCGATGGTGCCCGTGATCGGATCGGCGGCGAGGGCGGCGAGCGAAGTGATCAGTCCCGCGACAAGCGCGGCGATGAAGACTGCGCGACGCACGTGTGACCTCCCGTGAAAATGGAAACGGCCTGTGATCCGGTCCGGACGCACTTCGACCGTCGATTTCCCCCCGAGGTCTCGATAGGCAAGGGACGTTCCAGTTGTGGCGCGTGATTCCGCGCGTGGCAGGCGAAGGGCTGGGTGCAGCGAGAACGGGGCGTTGCTATGCCATAATCACCGCACGCGGCACATTGTTCCGCGTGCATTCCGGTCACACCGTCGAGTGCCGGGTGGCGGATGCGAATCCGCCATCGTGCCCTCGATGGTCATGCAAGGTGCATTGGCTTCCCATCGGGGAACGCCTGGTACCGGACGCTGGATCGCGGTGCCCGGAGGCGTTGGCGGGGCCGCGGTTGGGGCTGAGAACTGTTGAAAATTATACACCCCATCTATTATAGTAGACAGTATGCGACGTAAAGGCTGGTTGGTGCTGGCGCTCGTCCTGCTGACGGCAGCGACGGTGTCCTTTCACTACGGATTCCTGATGCCGCCGGGGATGCACGTGCTCCACGCCATCCATGGCCGGCTCTGTTACATCCCGATCATCCTGGGTGCGATCTGGTTCGGTGTGCGCGGTGGCCTGGCCACGGCGTTCGCGATCACCGCTCTGACCATTCCGTACACGCTTCGCATCCATGATCACCACACGCTGATCGGCGAGTACACCGAAATGGTGTTCTACGTGGCGATCGGTCTCATGACGGGCGTGCTGATCGAACGCGAGTGGCGCGAGCGTGAACGGCGCGAAGCGTTGCAGCGCGAGCTCGCGCGCAGCGAGCGCCTGTCGTCGCTCGGGCAGATGGCAGCCGGGCTCGCGCACGAGATCCGCAATCCGCTGGGCTCGATCCAGGGCGCGGCGGAATTGCTGGGTGACGATGCGCCCGCGGGCTCGAAAAAGCGCGAGCTCTTCGACGTGTTGCGCAAAGAATCGAAGCGGTTGGGTTCGGTCGTCGATGACTTCCTGAATTTTGCGCGTCCGCGCCCGCTGGCGCTGGCGCCGGTGGATGTGGCGGACGTCGTGCAGCGGTCGGTGGCACAGATGCAGATTGATGCGGCGGCGCGCTCAATTCTGATTGAGACGCGAATTGATCCCCATTTGCCTCGCGTCGACGCTGACGCTGAACAGCTGCACCAGGTTTTCTTGAATCTGCTTCTGAACGCAATCGCGGCCAGCCCCGAGCGCGGGCGCATCGAAGTCTCGGGAAAAGCTGCTTCCCTCGATTCGCGCGCAGCCGTGGCCATTACGTTCCACGACTGGGGTCACGGTATTTCTCCTGACGCGCTATCGCGCGTCTTTGATCCGTTCTTCACCACGCGCGAGAGCGGCACGGGCCTGGGGCTTTCGATCTCACATTCCATCGTCAGCGATCACGGCGGGGCGATCGATATCGATTCGGCGCCGGGGCGGGGCTGCGCGGTGTGCGTGACGTTGCCGGTTTCCACGCGCGGGGTGTCGCGATGAACGAACGCATTCTTCTCATCGACGACGACGAGAGCATCCGCAAGGTGATCGGCTACATGCTCGAGGAGGCGAAGTACGCGGCCGTCACGGCCGCGTCGGCGGAAGAAGGGTTGCGCCTGTTTCGTGCGCAGCGTCCTGATCTCGTTTTGAGCGACATCAAGATGCCGAAGAAAAGCGGCATTGAGCTGCTGGGTGAGCTCAAATCGATCGACGCATCCGTGCCCGTCATCATTCTCACGGCGTTCGGAACCGTAGAAACGGCCGTGGAGGCGATGAAGCGCGGGGCGGCGGACTATCTCACCAAGCCGATTTCACGCGACGAGCTCTTGATGACGATCGCGAAGGCGCTGAAGATGACCCGGCTGGAGCGCGAGAATGAATCGCTGCGCGACAGTCTGAACGATCGCTTCCGGTTTGCCTCCATTATAGGGCTGTCGCCCGCGATGAATGTGGTGTTCGACGCCGTGCGCAAGGTGGCGGCCACGGATGCCACGGTGCTGATCACGGGCGAGAGTGGAACCGGCAAGGAGCTGGTGGCCAAGGCGCTGCATCACAACAGCCCGCGCCGCTCCCAGCGGCTGGTGACTGTGAACTGCGCGGCGATTCCTCACGAGCTCCTGGAGAGCGAGCTCTTCGGCCATGTGCGCGGCGCCTTCACGGGCGCGGTCCGCGACAAGCCCGGCAAGTTCGAGCAGGCCAACGGCGGGACACTATTTCTGGATGAAATCGGCTCCATGCCCGTGCAGCTCCAGGCCAAGCTCCTGCGCGCACTGCAGGAGCGCGAGATCGAGCGCGTCGGCGACGAGAAGACCATCGAGGTGGATGTGCGCGTCATTGCCGCCACCAATCGTTCCCTTGCGGCGCTGATCGGCGAAGGCCTGTTTCGCGACGACTTGTATTATCGATTGAACGTGGTGCCGATTCGTTTGCCGGCGCTGCGCGAGCGGACGGGCGACATTCCGGTGCTCGCGAAACATTTCATTGCCCGCTTTGCGGGCGACGCGCGGGTTT
>DATEHD010000110.1:0-5442 GCA_035279765.1 Candidatus Krumholzibacteriia bacterium
ACGAAGAAAGGGTGACGCACCCTTCAACGTGGGCGTATCCTCTCGAATTGGTATTTCAAAAGCAACCGAGCATCCGTATCGTTTCTTCATGCTGGACAACGCTCACGTGAGCGGTTCGAGGAAGCAAAACGGCGCGCAGCGTCGCGCATCGCGAAAGGAACGTCGCCATGCCTGAATGGATGATCTTTCTCTTGATCGGTTTGGGAGCGGGCGTGACCTCGGGAATGTTTGGTGTGGGCGGAGGGCTTGTGATCGTGCCGGCGCTCATCTACTGGGCGGGCTTCACGCAGCATAAGGCGACGGGAACGAGTCTCGCCGTGCTCTTGCCGCCGATCGGTCTGGCGGCGACGCTCGAGTACTACCGCCACAAGAATGTCGATTGGAGGGCGGCCCTGATCATTGCGAGCGCGCTCTTCGTGGGCGCGTTTATCGGCGCGTTCTTCGCCAACAAGATCAGCGGCCCGCACCTGCGCCTGACCTTCGGCGTGTTCACGACCACCATGGGCATCTACATGATCTGGGGCGCGTTCAAGCGCCTGGGGTGGATCTAAGCGGCCCAGGTGCGCTGCGGCCCGCGGGCCGCGGCCTTGTTTCGTGGTATAATTTTGTGCGTTCGCGGATCCGACGTGCCTTCCAAAAGCGAGGCATCCATGCTGCGGTTCTTGAGCCTGTCAACGATCGTCTTCCTGGCCCTACCGGCTTCGACAACGCCCTCGTTCTCACAGTGTCTGCAAAACGGCGACTACACCTTGACGCCGGCACCGAGCTACTCGTGCAAGTTTGGTACGATAAATTTCAGCGTTCAATCTTGCGGCGTTGCCATCGGCGGGAATCAGATCACGGTCACACCGTCGCCAGGCCCGGTAACTACGCTGCTCGGCACCATCGACTGTCAGACAGGCGTCTTCAGTGCGACCGCCACCATCCCAGGCGGATGCGCGCAGACTTATACACTCACCGGTCAGGTGCAATCGACCGGGAGCTGGACGGGGACATTCCAGGCGCAGTTCTTGGGCGGCCAGTGCAGCGTCGCCGGCATGGATGCCTGCACCAATCATAGTTTTCCTGTGTCGGGAGCGCTGACGGCCACTGGAGTTCAGTCCGGCGCCGCGTCACCGAGTCTGGCCTGGATCGACGTCGCGCCCAATCCGTTCGTGACGACTACCATCCTGCATGTTCATATCGACCGGAGGGAGTTCGCCCGGGTTGTGATTCGCGATGTCAGGGGCAGCGAGGTGGCAAGGATCGTCTCCGGAACCTGGCTTGGTCGCGGAGACTACACGTTTGCCTGGGACGGTCGCACGCGGGAAGGCGCGAGGGTACCGAGCGGTGTCTACTTCGCTGAACTTCACGCCGACGCTGCTGAGCGCGTGGCCAAGCTCGTGGTATTGAACTGAAGCCGGAAGCGCTCTACTGTCACTGGCGACA
Source organism: Candidatus Krumholzibacteriia bacterium (assembly GCA_035279765.1). Taxonomy (GTDB): domain Bacteria; phylum Krumholzibacteriota; class Krumholzibacteriia; order WVZY01; family JAKEHA01; genus JAKEHA01. The sequence continues at coordinate 1,429 of DATEHD010000110.1, forward strand.
GTTAACATAATATTGGGACCGTAACCGTTCTAACCTGGCTACCGACAGCCAACGCATGTACAAAAAAGCGCCCGCCACTTTCGTGACGGGCGCTTTTCGTTGCCACGCTTTCGCGCGTCTTATCGCTTTTCGTAGGCCGGGCGCTTCGGGTACGGAGAGCCCTTGGCCTGGATCTGCTTCATCACTTCCTGCACGCCGCGCTCGAGCTGCACGTCGGTGCCTTTCGCGAGCGCCGCATAATCTTCCGGCACTTCGACGTCGGGATCGACACCGTGTCCTTCCTTGAACCACGTGCCGTCGGGATTGTACATGCGGAACGTCGGCACGGTGACATTGCCGCCGTCGATCAGATCGGGTGAGCCCGAAATACCGATGAGGCCGCCCCACGTGCGCTCGCCGACCAATGGCCCGAGGCCCGCTTTGCGGAAGTAATCGGGGAAGGCGTCGCCGCCCGATCCGCTCCAGCCGTTGATGAGCATCGCCTTGGGACCGAAGTTGGCCACCTGCGGGAACTGCCAGTCGGTGCCGTCGCGCACCGCCCAGAAGGCGAGCGGCTTGCGGTTCAACAATTCGATGAAGCGATCGGGGATCTGACCGCCGCTGTTGAAGCGCTCGTCGATCACGAGGCCTTCCTTGTTGAACTGCGCGGTGAACTGGCGCACCAGCTCGGTCTGTCCGTCGAGCCCGGTGCTGGGGACGTACACGTAGCCGATCTTGCCGCCACTGAGCTCGTCGACGCGCTTGCGGTTCGATTCGATCCACGCAAGGTGGCGCAGCCGCGTCTCATCGTCGAGCGTCTGCACAAGCACGTCGTGCGCACCGTCCATCGACGCTTTCGAATTCACGGTGAGCGTGACGGTCTCCTTGGAGAGGCCCGCGAACGCCGCCCACGGCGCTTTCTTCACGTCGATGGGACGGCCGTTCACCGCGAGGATGTAGTCGCCCTCTTTCACGTTCACGCCCGGTGCGGCCAGGGGAGAACGCACCTCGGTGTCCCACGGCGCGCCATCGATGATTTTCTTCACGCGATAGGCGCCGTTGTCGAGCGCCCAGTCACAGCCGAGATAGCCGACGGCGACATCCCTGCTCTCCTCCACGTCGCCGCCGCCGCGGTACGTGTGCGACGACGAGAGCTCGGAGATGAGCTCGCCGATGACGAAGTTTACGTCCCAGCGCGTCACCGCGTTGTCGAGCAGCTTGCCGTAGCGCGTCTTCATCGCGTTCCAGTCGACCCCATGCATGTTGGGGTCGTAGAAGAAATCGCGCTCGAAGCGCCACGTGTCGTTGAAGATCTGCTTCCACTCGGCGCGCGGATCGACGTTCATCGTGAGCGTGCCGGCGGGCATCTTCTTGTCCATCTTCTGGTCTTCCGCGATGTCGACCACGGCGAAGTCGTGATCCTTGCCGATCAGGATCTTCTTGCCGTCGGCGCTCACCGCGAAAATGTCCGAATTGCCCGTGACATTCTTTTCTTCACGCTTCTCGAGGTCGTAGTAGCCGATGGGACGATCGGTTTCACCGGAGCCGGTGTTGGCGTTGCGGTGGAACACGACCTTGCCGGAAATGGCCACCAGGTTGGCAAAGTTGCCGGGCTTGACGGGGAGCATCGCCACGCGATCCTCGAACCCGTCGAGCGTGATCTTGGTCTCCTTCGGTTTCTCTTCCTTCTTCTTGTCCTTGTCTTTGTCTTTGTCTTTGCTCTTCTTGTCGTCCTTCTTGTCCGCCTTGTCGTCGCCGCCCTTGTCGCCGGGAGTCGCCACCTTGGTGGAATCATTCTGCGGGAATGTCGGCAGCGGTGTGTCGGCGGTCAGCGAGGCCACCGCGATGCCCGTCGTGTTGGCGTAGATCCACGTGCCATCGATATCGGAATAGATCGGCTCGAGGGTGCGGTTGGTGAGGAAGTAGAGATACTTCCCGTCCGGATCGAACGTGGGCAGGTTGTCATTATAGAAGCCCGACGTCACCAGGCGCGACTTGCCCTCCTTGGTATCGAAGAGCGCAATGGCGCCGTTGGCGTTGCGCAGGTCGCGGCGATACGCGAGCCACCGGCTGTCCGGCGACCACGACGGCACGAACTGATCGAGGCCGTCCTGGTAGTAGTAGAGCTCTTTGTCGGCGTCCTGTGACTTGCCGTCGGCAACCGTGACCACTTTGATCTGCATCGCCTTGTCGATGAACGCGATTTTCTTCGAGTCCGGCGACCAGAACAGGCGATAGCGATAACCCGGCCCGAACGACGTGATCTTCTTTTCCTTGTTGGAAGCGAGATCGCGCACGTACAGCTCGTACTCGCCGGATGCGTCGCTCCAGTACGCAATACTCCTGGCATCCGGTGACCACGCCGCGTAGCGCTCGGCGGCGCCCGGCGTGTTGGTGAGATCGAGCACGGTGCCGTGCTCGGCGGGCACGCTGAACACGTCGCCGCGCGCGGTGAAGACGCCACGCTTGCCATCCGGCGCGAGGCCGATACTGGACAAGAGATCCGCCGCGTTCACGTCGCGCGGCATCAGCGTCATCTCGTCGGTGGTGACCTGCACCTTGACCGGCGCGTACTTCTCGTCGGCGAGACTCATGCGATACAGCTCGCCGCCGGCCTCGAACACGATGTCGTCGGGGCCGATGGCGGGGAGATGAATGTCGTAATCGGCAAAGTTGGTGACTTCCTTGGACTGCTTCGAGTCGAGGTCGTACACCCAGATGTTGGAGCGCTGGTTCTGGTCGCGATCGGAGAGGAAGTAGAGCTTGCGACCCGCCCACATGGGGAATTCGTCGTTGGCGTCATTCTTCGTGATGTTCTCCGCCGTGTTCTTGGCGACGTCGAAGAGGTAGATGTCGGGCGCCCAGCCGCCGCGGTAGCGCTTCCACGTGCGAAACGCCACCGACTCGGGCGTGTACGCGATCATCTTGCCGTCGGGCGAGACAGCGGCGTACTCACCGAAGGGCGGGGCGGTGAGCACTTCCGGCAGGCCGCCGTCGGGTGACACCTTGTAGAACTGGTTGTAACGCTGGCGTCCGCTTTCCATCGACGACGCGAACAGGAGATTCTTCCCGTCCGGGTACCAGTCGATGATGCGATCGGTCATGCCGTGATACGTCACGCGCGTTGGAATACCGCCGCCGCTCGCGATGGTGAACACATCGTAGTTGCCGTTGTAGTTCGCCGAGTACGCGATGCGCGTTCCATCCGGCGAGAAATGCGGGAACAGCTCCTGGCCCGGAGGCGAGCTCAGCTTGAGCGCCGTTCCGCCGGTCTTGGGAACCACCCACAGATCGCCTGCGTACGAGAAGACGATCTGCGTTTTGGAAACGTCCGGGTTCTGCAGCATGCGCGCGTCGACCTGCGCATGGGCCGCGGACGCGGACACAAAAAGACACAGCACGGACAAAGCCGCGTGACGGATCATTCGATTCATTTGTGCAACTCCAACAATGGATGAAGTGACATGGGGATACCGAGGCGCCGCCATCATCGCACATTCGGACCCGGAGCGGAAGTGCATGAACGGGCGGCGAAAAAGCGGTCGGTTGACCGGCGCCGACGGCTTTGCTAGCGTGCCACGCTGGTGTCCGTTTCCAAGGGAAACACTTAACCCCCGATGAGGTTCAGAAGATGAAAAAGCTTCTCGTTCTCGTGCTGGCCGCCGTGGTTTCAGGCGCCGCCGTTCCCGCGTTTGCCGGTGACAAACCGGTTAACCTGTCGCTGTTCACGCCCATTTCGATCGCGAAGGAAAGCGATTCGGTCTCGGCGTTCCGCTTCAACCTGATCTACGGCAAGAATACATCTGTGAAGGTGCTCGACCTCGGCCTGGTCAACCACACGACGTCCGGCCTCTCGAAGGGGCTCGAGTGGGGATTCGTCAACTATGGCCAGGCCGACTTCAAGGGCGTCCAGCTCGGCGCCGGCAATATTCAGAATGGAAGCTTCAACGGCTTCCAATGGGGTTTCGTGAATTCGACTGGCAACATGGACGGTTTCCAGCTCGCTTTCATCAACATCGCCCAGAAAATGCACGG
>DATEHD010000111.1:0-2577 GCA_035279765.1 Candidatus Krumholzibacteriia bacterium
TGCCCGGCCCCGCTTGCTCGCGGTAGAAGCGCAGCATGGCATCGGCAAGCGCGCGCGGATTCTGCGGCGGAACCACAAATCCCGTGACGCCGTCCTTCACCACATCGGGCAGGCCACCCACCGCCGTGACAATCACCGGCCGCTCGAAGCTGAACGCCGTCTGCACGATCGCGCTCTGGGTGGCGCTCAGGTACGGCAACACCACCACATCCGCCAGGCGGAAGTACGCGGGGACGTCGGAGTCGGGCACATAACGATCGACGATGCGCACACGGTCGCCGATGCCGAGCTCGCGGATGGCGGCGTCGTACGGCGCGCGATCCTCGTAGAACTCGCCCACCACAAGCAGCGTCGCATCGAGCTCGTCCTTCGCCAGTGCGAATGCATCGAGCAGCGTGCGCAGTCCTTTATAAGCGCGGATCAGTCCGAAGAACAGAATGATGCGCCCCTCGATAGCGAGCTCACGGCGCACGGCTTCCGTCCGGGCACTGTCCTCGCGCGCGCTGAACAGATCGAACACGGGCATGGGATTGAACTCGGCGATCGCATCCGGCCGCAGCGTGGAAAGAATCTGCCCGTCCTCGCGCGATTGCACGACGAAGGCATCGGCGCCCGCAAACGCAAGCCTGGTGAGCGCCCTGTCCACGGGAGACGACTCGTGCGGGAGCACGTTGTGGCACACGTAGACGATGCGCGCGGCGGTGCGCCCATGGATGCGCGCACACATGCTGCGGTACGCCGGCGCAAAGAAGGGATGCCACCACTGGAACACCACGATGTCGGGACGGAAGTCGCACACCGCGTTGGCGGCGCGCCGCCACGAGAACGGCTGGATGCTGTCGATCAGGCGCAGCGTGTCCACGGCGAGCACCGAGGATCCGTCGTCGAACTGCGTCCGGCCGGGAAAGAGAAAGTCCGGGTAGAGGCGCGAGAAGTTGACCAGGAGGACGTCGTGCGCGGTGGAGAGCTCGCGCGCGAGCATGGCCGAGTATTGGCTGATGCCGCCGCGGTAGGGATACGCGGGGCCGACCAGGCAGATTCTCATCGCCCGGCGTCGGTGCGACCGATCGCGCGCGGCGCCGCTGTGCCCCGCACGTCGTACTCCTTGAAGGCAAACACGGTGTCGCGCGCGCTGCGCGCGGTGATGAGCTCGGCGAGGAGCCCGATGGAGAGCACCTGGATGGATACGATCACGAGCACGAAGCCGGCCAGCATGATGGGCCGCACGTGCAGCCCCTTCCCCATGCTCCACTCGACAAGGAAGAAGATCTGCGGCGCCAGTCCGAGCGCGAACAGCAGCATGGCGATGCGGCCGAAGAAATGCAGCGGATTGAGGGCGCGGCGCGTGACGAACATCGTCGTCATCAGGTCGAAAAACCCGTTCAGGAAGCGGCGCGCGCCAAACTTGCTGGTGCCGTACTTGCGCTTGTAGTGCTTGACCGGAATCTCATCGACGCGGAAACCCTCCCAGGCTGCCAGCGCGGGAATGAAACGGTGCAGCTCACCGTAGACCTGGATCGACTCCGTGACTTCGCGGCGGTACATCTTGAGGCCGCAGTTGAAGTCGTGGAGCTTCAAGCCCGTCGCAAGCGAGGTGACCTTGTTGAACAGGCGGGACGGCAGCGTCTTCGAGACCGGGTCCTGGCGGTTCGATTTCCATCCCGACACGAGATCGGCGCCGGATTCTATTTTGCGCAGGAGCGCGGGAATCTCGGCGGGATCGTCCTGGAGATCGCCGTCCATGGTAACCACGTAGTCGCCGTTGGCGGCGTGGAACCCGACGTTCAGCGCAGCGGATTTCCCCTGGTTACGGCGGAACGAAATGACGCCGACGTTGGGCGAGCGCTCGCGCAGCGCGCGCAACACCGCCACCGTGCGGTCGGTGCTGCCGTCATCGACGAAAATGTACTCGTACTCGCATTTCATCTCGCGCATCGTGGCTTCGAGTTTTTCGAAGAGCTCGGGAAGGCTCTCCTGCTCGTTGTAACACGGGATGACGACAGAAATCTTCATGCACTCAGGTTGCCACGCGGCGCCGTTCCGCGTCCAGCCATTCCACCTCGCGCGTAATCCCTTCTTCGATGCCGATTTTGGGCGCATAACCGAGCTCGCGCGTGGCCAGCGCGATGTCGGCCAGGGTGTGCATGACGTCGCCCTTTTGCGTCTCGCGGTAGCGCGCGTCGGGCCGGCGGTGCGTGACGCGGCCCAGGAGGTCGATCACGGAGTTCAGCGTCACGCGGCTGCCGCCGCCGATGTTGAACACGGTTTCGTTCCCCGCGTATTCCGCGGCGGCGAGGTTGGCGTCGACGGCGTCGCTCACAAATGTGAAATCGCGCGTCTGGGTTCCCGAGCCGTACACATCGATGGGATCATTGGAAAGCATGGCTTTGATGAACCGGTGGAACGCCATGTCGGGGCGCTGGCGCGGTCCGTACACGGTGAAGTAGCGCAGGCACGCCACCGGCAATCCGTGATTGGCGGCGTACAGGAGACACAGGGCTTCCGCCGCGAGCTTGGTGACGCCGTACGGCGAGAGCGGCCGCGTGGGATGGTCTTCGCGCATGGGAAGCTGCGCGG
>DATEHD010000112.1:0-2638 GCA_035279765.1 Candidatus Krumholzibacteriia bacterium
CCCAGCGGACTGAGAACGTAGTCGTGCGTCTCCGTCTCCCCTTTGCGCCGGTACTTCGCACTAATGCGCCGGTCAAGCAGCAGAGCGTCGGTGACGACGGCCTGTACGTTCGAGTCGATCGTCGGCGGCAGCAGCGACTGAGTAGGCTGGACGACCGCGATCTTGCCGAGCCAGCTACCGCTCGCGCGCGTCGGGCGCTCGACCTCGAGACGTCGTTTCGCCTGCCCGAAATAGGGTGCGAGCTGTCCGAGCAGCGAATGGGGTAGCAGCGGGCGTAGATATGTCTCGATCATCGCGAACGCCAGTGCTTCCTGGTTCGACAGGTTCGGAATGTCGAAGACTGGGGTGAACCGCCCCGGGATTCCCGGAGACTCCGTTTCTTGAGAGGATGGAGTCATGAACACATCGAAGAGGTATTCCCCTGAGGTGCGGGAGCGGGCGGTGCGGATGGTCTTCGACCAGCGGGGCGAGCATCCCTCGCAGTGGGCGGCGATCAAGTCCATCGCGCCGAAGATCGGCTGCACGGTCGAGGCGCTGCGCGGCTGGGTGCGCCAGGCCGAACGTGACCACGGCGAGCGTGCCGGCTTGACCAGCGAGGAACGGACGCGGCTCAAGGCGCTCGAGCGCGAGAACCACGAGCTGCGCCGGGCGAACGAGATCCTGCGCAAGGCGTCGGCTTTTTTCGCCCAGGCGGAGCTCGACCGCCGCGGCAAGTGATGGTGGAGTTCATCGACCGCCATCGTGACGTGTACGGGGTCGAGCCGATCTGCGCGCAGTTGCCGATCGCCCCGTCGACGTATTACGAATGCAAGGCACGGCAGGTCGACCCGACGCGTTTGCCCGAGCGGATACGCCGCGACGCCGAGCTCAACGGCGCCATCCAGCGCGTCCATGCCGCCAACTTCGGCGTCTACGGCGCGCGCAAGGTATGGCGGCAGCTGCAGCGCGAAGACATCGTCGCCGCGCGCTGCACCGTCGAGCGGCTCATGCGCACCCTCGGCCTGCAGGGCGTGGTGCGCGGCCGCCGCTGTCGCACCACGATCGCCGACGACGCGGCGGCGCGGCCGTTGGATCGCGTCAAGCGCCAGTTCGAGGCGAGTCGACCGAATCAACTGTGGGTCGCCGACTTCACCTACGTGGCGACGTGGAGCGGGTTCGTGTACGTGGCGTTCGTCATCGACGTCTTCGCGCGCCGCATCATCGGCTGGCGGGTGGCGCGCACGATGCGCGCCGAACTGGTTCTCGATGCGCTGGAACAAGCCGTGTGGTCGCGCTCCGGGATCGAGGGCGTGGTGCACCACAGCGACCGCGGCAGCCAACGTGGATTCAACTGGTCGTCGCAACACCTTTGATCATGGAGGTGTTTCATGGGACGACCTGCAGGCTGGATGCGACAGCTGACGGGGCGGAGTGCGATGCGCTCGCCAGGTGCCCCGTCGCTTCGGCGTGAGATCGAGCGGCTATTCTGGAAGCAGATTGCGGCCGGCACCACCAGCGAGAAGGCGGCGGAGGCAGTCGGTGTATCACAGCCGGTAGGCACGCGCTGGTTCCGTTATCGTGGTGGCATGCCGCTCTTTATGTCTAACCCCATTTCCGGAAGGTATTTGTCGTTTGCAGAGCGGGAAGAGATTGGACTGCTCTCGGCACAAGGCATCGGCGTGCGCGAGATCGCTCGTCGAATCGAACGAAGCCCGTCAACGGTCTCGCGTGAACTGAGACGTAACGCTGCGACGCGTGGCGGCAAGCTGGAGTATCGTGCTTCGGTCGCGCAGTGGAAGGCGGAATTGATCGCCAAAAGACCAAAGCCGGCGAAACTGGTGACCAACCCACGCCTGCGCTGCTACGTACAAGATCGCCTGGAAGGCAAGGTTCGTGATGCTAATGGCCGTGAGATTGCCGGACCACGGCACGCACCCTTCATAGGTCGAAACAAGCCACACCGCGGTGACCGCAAGTGGGTCAAGGGCTGGTCCCCTGAACAAATTTCCAATCGGCTGCAGATTGAGTTCCCGGATGACGAATCCATGCGCATCTCTCACGAGGCCATTTACCAGGCTCTCTACATTCAGGGACGTGGTGCGCTCAAGCGTGAGCTGGTGACCTGTCTGCGCACCGGGAGAGCGTTGCGCGTGCCAAGAGCCAGGGCGCAAGCCAAGGCGTGGGCGCATGTCAGCGAGGAAGTGATGATCTCCAACCGCCCTGCGGAGGTGCAAGATCGTGCCGTGCCAGGACATTGGGAGGGCGACCTGATCATCGGCCTCGACCGATCCGCGATTGGTACGCTGGTGGAACGATCAAGCCGATTCACCATGCTTGTCCACCTGCCTCGCGAGAAGGACTACGGGCTAATTCCCCGGACGAAGAATGGCCCTGCGCTGGCAGGCTACGGCGCGGTCACCATGGCTAAGGCGCTTCAGAAGACGGTGACGACGCTGCCTGCCGAGTTGTGGCGAACATTGACTTGGGATCGAGGCAAGGAGCTATCCGATCACGCCCGCTTCACTGTCGACTCCGGGGTCAAGGTCTTCTTCGCCGATCCTCACAGTCCTTGGCAGCGCGGCACCAACGAGAATACCAACGGCCTGTTGAGGCAATACTTCCCCAAGGGCACGGACCTTTCTCGTTGGAGCGCTCGAGA
>DATEHD010000113.1:0-10295 GCA_035279765.1 Candidatus Krumholzibacteriia bacterium
GGCCGATATCGAGTCCAAGCTGCACGAGCGCGCCGAGAAGGAGATCTCCTACAACGAGCTCGGCGACATGGTGATGGAGAACCTGCAGCGCCTCGACCAGGTGGCCTACGTCCGCTTCGCGTCGGTGTACCGGCAGTTCAAGGACATCAACCAGTTCATGAATGAAGTAAAAGTCCTGCTCGATCGCCAGAATCGCGACGAGCGCAAGTCGTGACCGGAAAGGTGGAGCCAATGATGCGCAGAATGTTGACCCTCGCCGCCGTGCTGGCCATCGCCATGACCACACTCGCCACCGCCGCGGGAGAAGTCACCTTCGGGTATCAGTTCACGCCGGGCAAATCGGAAAAGTACCGGCTCAAGATCAGCACAGACATGGTGATGACGGGCATGCAGGCCAGCCAGCTGGCCAATATGGCGGTGACGGTGGCGTGCGTTTCCAAAAAGGGCGACGCCTACGCGATGACGCTGACCTTCGACAAGGTCGAGGCGTCCAATACCATCGCCGGCAACACGGCCACCGATCCCAATGCCATGATGATGGTGGGCAAGTCGGTGGGTTTCACGGTGAACACGCACGGTGACGTGAGCGATATGGGTCCGGGACCCGGCTTCGATGCGTGGAGCGATGTCCAGCAGGTCATCGAGCCGACGCTGAAGAACTGGTACGTGTACCTGCCCGGGGCGCCCGTCGCCGTCGGCGGCAAGTGGAAGCGCGAGAACTACCGCGACAGGTCGTCGGCCGGCGCCGAGTACGTCAGCAACGAAAACTTCACGTTCCGCGAAGTGAAAAAGGACAAAGGTCGCAGCGTCGCCATGGTGGACGAGGATGTCACCACCGAGGTCGGCGGCAGCACGGAGACGCCGGTGGGTGTGTTCAACCTGGCGGGCACGGGCAAGGGCAAGTTCGAGTTCCAGTACGATACCGCGAGCGGAGCCATCCGCATGTTCAACGGCACCATGGCCACAGACATCAATATGACGCCGCAGACCGGCGGCGACGCCATGAAGACGTCGGTCAAGAACACCATCGAGAGGGAATTGATCCAGTAGTCCGATGCAGTTCCAGATCGTACCACCGCGGCGCCAAGAGCGCCTGCACGAGATGCATTTCCTCGAGCACCTGGACCAGCTCCGGGGTGTGATCACCGCGTCCGTGCTTGTCTTTCTCGCCTTTGCGGCCGGCTATTTCTTCTTCAGCGGCACCATTCTGGAATGGATGGTGCGCGACGTTCCCGTCGATCATTTCGTCTTTCACTCGCCGTCCGAAGCCTTCATGGTGAGGACCAAGCTGAGTCTCATCCTCGGCATCATGACGGCCTTCCCGTACATCGGCTATCGCATCTGGAAATTCGTGATGCCGGGGCTGTTCAAGAACGAGAAGAGCCGCGTCATGCCCATCGTGGTGTGGTCGGTCCTGCTCTTCTATGCCGGCGTTGCGTTCTGCTATTTCATGGTGGCGCCGGGGATGATCAACTTCCTGGTGCGCTACGGCACCGCACACGTGCAGCCGCTGATCTCGATCAGCGCCTATTTCGACACCGTGGCCCAGATGTGCCTGCTGATGGGGCTGGTGTTCCAGCTCCCCATCGTGATGTTCCTCCTGAGCCTCACGGGGCTGGTGTCCCCGCAGACGTTCCTCCGGCAGTGGCGCTACGCCATTCTGATCATCTTCATCGTGGCCGCCATCGCCACCCCCAGCCCGGACCCGGTCTCGCAGACACTCATGGCAACCCCGCTGTGTCTCCTGTATATTGGAAGCGCTCTTGTGGCGTTGTTCGTTTCGCGGCGCCGCGAAAAAACTGCTTCGTGATGGAGGCGATGTGACGAAACGCAAGACAGCGCCGAAAACCAAAAAGGCGCCGAAACGCAAACTGGTAAAGACTCCGCTGCCCGCGCCGCGCCGTTCCACGGCGGGCGCCACCCGCGCCACCGCCCGCAAGGTGGCCGCATTTGCACTCGAAAAGAAAGCCGTTGAGATCACGGTAATGGACGTTCGCAAGGTGACGGACGTCACGCGTTTCTTCATCGTGTGCTCGGGCCAGTCTTCGCCGCAGGTGAAGGCGATTGCGGATCACGTGATCGATTCGTGTCGTGAGGCAGGAATCGACATCTACCACGTGGAAGGCTACGACTCGTTGCGCTGGGTGCTCATCGACCTGGTGGACATCGTCGTGCATATCTTCCAGCCCGACACCCGGCGCTACTACCAGCTCGAGCGGCTGTGGGGCGACGCGCCGGCGGAAACCATCGACGAACCGGCGGCCGGGGCACGTTCGTGAGCATGCGCGAGACCATCGCTGCGGCGGTGTCGGACGCGCTGCGGCGGCTCGACATGGCAGCGCCCGATATCAGTGTGTCGATCGAGCGTCCGCGCGATGCCTCCCACGGCGACGTCGCAACCCCGGTGGCGATGTCTCTCGCCAAGAAGCTCAAGCGCAATCCGATTGAAATTGCGGAAGCGATCGCGCGCACGGTTTCGCTCCCGGCCGATGTGGTGGCCGGCGTGGAAGCGGTGAAGCCGGGCTTCATCAATTTTCGTCTCGCGCTTCCCGTGCTGCAGAGCACTGTACGCGACGTGCTCAAGGACGGCGACAGGTACGGCTCGTCGCGCGACGGCGCCGGCAAGAAGATCCAGGTCGAATACGTCTCCGCCAATCCCACCGGCCCGCTGGTGATTGTTTCCGCGCGCGCGGCCGCGGTGGGGAACTCGATTCTCAACCTGCTGGACTTCGCGGGTTACGCCACCCAGGGCGAATACTACGTGAACGACTACGGCAAGCAGGTCGAAGCGCTGGGGGAAAGTTTTCGTTTTCGTCTGAAGGAGCGCCTGGGAAGAACTGCCGCGGGAGAGACGATCGAACATTACCAGTACCCGGGAGGCTATCTTTCCACGCTCGCGGCCGCGGTGAGCGAGACGGATGCGGCTTCGTGGACCAATCCTTCCTATTCCGCGGGTGCGGTTGGCAAACAGGCCGCGGATCTTCTGCTCTCCACCATTCGCGCCGACCTGGCCGCATACGGCGCGCGCTTCGACGAGTTCTTCGGCGAATCGTCACTGCATCCGGACGCTGTCGAAGCGGCCAAGCAACGGCTGGTGGCGAGCGGGCATACATACACGGAAGACGGTGCCTTGTTCTTCCGCTCCACCGATTACGGAGACGACAAGGATCGCGTGATCCAGAAGAGCGACGGCGAGCCGACGTATTTTCTCGCCGACATCGCCTATCACGCGTCCAAGCTCGACCGCGGCTTCAGCCGCGCCGTCGGGCTGCTCGGGCCCGATCATCACGGCCACGTGCCGCGCATGCAGGCGGCGATGGCGGCACTGGGCGCCCCCGCGGACTGGCTGGAGATCATCATCGTGGGCTGGGTGCGCCTGCTCGAAGATGGAAATCCTGTCAGCATGAGCAAACGCGCCGGCGAATTCATCAGCATGCGCGAGCTGATCGACGACGTCGGCGTCGATGTGGCGAAATATTTCTTCCTCATGCGCCGCGCCAACTCGCCGCTCGATTTCGATCTCACGCTGGCGCGCAAACAGTCCGACGAGAATCCTGTCTACTACGTGCAGTACGCACACGCGCGCATTGCCAGCGTGGTGCGCTTTGCGGAGGAGCGTGGCGCGGCTTCCGCCGCGGGCGCCGACCTGGCGCGGCTGGTGGCACCCGAAGAGCGCTCTCTCATGCTGCTGCTTCTGCATTTCCCGAACGTGGCCGCGGGAGCGGCGGAGGCGCGCGAGCCGCACCGGCTCACCACCTACGCGCAGGAGCTGGCCACGGCATTTCATCAGTTCTATCATGCGTGCCGGATCGTGGGCGATGACCCCGCGCTCTCGGCGGCGCGGCTCGAGCTTGCCCGCGCGACACGCACAGTCCTCAAGAACTCGCTCTTACTGCTGGGCGTGAGCGCGCCCAGCAGCATGTAGCGCCCGGAGCATCATGTCGAAACCACAGGAAGCCCAGCCGCTGCTCATTGTCGGTTCCGTTGCCTTCGATTCGGTGGAGACGCCCGACGGGCGCGCCGACATGGCGCTGGGCGGCTCGGCCAGCTACGTGTCCATCGCCGCCAGCTACTTCACGAAGCCCCAGGTGGTGGGTGTTGTCGGTGACGATTTCGGCGCGCACCACATGGCGCGCATGAGCGACCACGGCGTCGATGTGCGCGGCATCGAGAAAACGCCGGGGAAGACTTTTCACTGGCGCGGCCGCTACCACGAGAATCTCAAGAACCGCGACACGCTCGAGACCGCGCTCAACGTGTTCCAGCATTTCAAGCCGGCCATTCCGGATGCGTATCGAGGCGCGCAGTACGTGATGCTGGGCAACATCGACCCGACGCTGCAGCTCTCCGTGCTGGAGCAGACGCGCGGCGCGAAGCTCGTGGGCATGGACACCATGAACTTCTGGATCGATACCGCGCGCGATGCGCTCTACGAAGTCTTGAAGCGCGTCGACGTGCTCTTCATCAACGACGAAGAGGCGATGCAACTCGCCGATCAGTGGACGGTCTTGGGCGCAGCGGAAGCGATCCGTGCCATGGGCCCGAAGTACGTGGTGATCAAGCGCGGCGAATACGGCTCCGTTCTGTTCGGACCGGAGCTTACGTTGTTCGTTCCCGCGGTGCTCCTCACCCATGTCGTCGACCCGACGGGCGCCGGTGACACGTTTGCCGGGGGCTTCATGGGTCACCTCTCGCGCGGCGGCGGACTCGACCGCTCCAACCTGGCGCAGGCGCTGGCATGGGGCACCGTGATGGCGAGCTTCGCTGTCGAGGCCTTCTCGGTCGATGGCATCTGCAATCTTTCGCGCCCGGCGATCGACAGACGCCGGCAGCAGCTGCTCGACATGGTGCGTTACTAGTTCGAACTCGTGGCGATTCACACGGCGCGCGACCGATGTGTCGTGGCCGAGCCCATCGCGAAGGAGCGAAGGAGGATCGCCTGGTGAGGCCGCTACAACACAAGTTCGGCCGAAACCAGGAAGCCGACTGAGCGGTCGCTGGGCCGGACATGACACATCGAGGCAGCGCCGTATCTCTTCGCTGCCACGATTCTTGCAGTCCCGCTGTGGTATGCTTTAATGCGGGCCGGCCTGCCGCCGCACCCGCCTGCTAAACCATGACGCCGACGAATCTTACATCCGACCAGCGGAAGCGGGCCGAGGAGAAGCTCTCCCGGCTCAGCGGCGTTCTCGCATCCCATATTCGCACGGACCCGGAAGGCGCCCTGGACGGGGTGGAGCTCGAGGTGGCAGCCGATGCCGACCGGGCCTCGATCGTCCGCGAGGCGGCGACCCTGCTTTCCCGCGAGCTGCGAGTCGAGTTTGACTCCGAGCTGATCCGCCTCACAGCTCCCAAAGAGAAAGCCCCCGACGGTGTGGAAGAGTTTCCCATCCTCGAGTTCGAGGGACGCTTCGCGTTCGTCAGTGTCAACGTGGTCTCGTCGCGCGAGGGCATCCGCGCCGAGGTGGAGCTCACGCGCGAATCACTCAACGCCTTCGGTGCCGCGTCCAGCGAGAACATCGCCATGCCGGCCTGGCCGGTGGTGGCCGAAGCCACGTTGCGCGCCGTCTCGGAATTTCTTGACGATCAAGTCCGCCTGTGTTTGATTGGCGTCGTCAAAGCGCCGCTCGGCGACGACGAAGCCATGCTGGTTCGCGTCGATGTCGTGACGTCGCGCTGGACGAAGAGTCTCGCCGGATGCGCGCTGGTGGGCGGTCACGACAATCAGAGTGTGGTGTTTGCAACCCTCGATGCCGTCAACCGCGTGAGCGGCAAGCTCGAATTCAAAACGTCGATCGAATACAAGATCCAGTGACAACAGTTGAAAGGTGAATTCCGAGAATCGCCGCTGGCGTTCAAGGTCTACTACTTCACCTTCATCACGCTCGGTTTCCTCCTTTTCGCCTATCTCGTCCAGGCCTTCCCGCTGCAGCGCTTTCCTGAAGTGCTGCTGTTCACGTTCCTGATCGTCATCGCCGACTCGGCGCAGATCACGCTTCCGCGCGGCGGCGCATCCATTTACGCCTCGAGCCCGTTCGACCTGGCGGCCATCGTGCTGCTGGGGCCGGCCGCCGCGGTCCTGGTGGAGGCGATCGCCTCCTTCTTCACCGAGGTGATCGTGCAGCGGCGCGCGGCGATGAAGTACGCGTTCAACGTGCCGCTGCTCATCGCCACCGTGGGCGTGGCGGGCATCACGTACTGGGCCTTTCCGGAAGCCTGGCGGTCGCTGGATTCTCCGCGCTTCCTGCTGCCGCTCACCGTCGCGGCCGTGGCGTATTACCTGGTCAATACCACCGCGGTGAGCCTTGTCATCGCGCTGCGCGCATCCAAGAGCGTTTTCCACATCTGGAAACAGAACTACATGTGGACGTTCTTCCACATTTTCGCGTTCATCCCCATCGCCGCCATCATCGCGCTTGTGTACACCGCGTTCGGCAAATGGACGCTGCTGCTCTTTCTCGTGCCTGTTTTTCTCGCGCGCTACAGCTTCAAGCTCTACATCGAGATGAAGGAAGCGCACATCAACACGGTGGCGGCGCTGACGTCAGCCATCGACGCCAATGATCCCTACACACACGGCCACTCCTACCGGGTCTCGCGTTACGCCCTGCGCGTCGGCCGCGCCCTCGGCCTGCCCGCGCGCGACATGGAGATTCTCGAATACGGCGCGCTGCTCCACGACATCGGCAAGATCGCCATCAAGCACGACATTCTGCTCAAGAAGGAGCGCCTCACCGACCAGGAGTTCCTGAGCCTGAAGCAGCACCCCACCGTGGGCGCTGACATCGTGGAGAACCTCAAGTTTCTGCGCGAAGCAGCCGTGCTTGTGCGCTATCATCACGAGCAGCCCAACGGGCGCGGCTATCCCGACGGCCTCAAGGGCCACGATATTCCGCTGGGAGCCCGCATCATTCTGGTGTGCGACGCGTTCGATGCCATGACGTCGGACCGTCCCTATCGCAAGGGATTGCCTGTCGAGGCCGTCGTGGCACAGCTGGAAAAATTCCGTGGCGAGCAGTTTGACGCCGAGATTGCAGGCGTTGCGCTGGATCTGATCAAGCGCGGCGACTTCCCGGTGATCGTCGAGAACGATCCGACTACCGCCATCTACGAATCGTTGCAGGAGAGACTCTGACATGCGTTATCGCGAATCCGGTGTGGACATCGACAAGGCCAACGAGGCCACCAAAGCCATCTCTCGACTGGTGGGGAAGACGTGGGGACCGGCAGTGCTCTCGCAGATCGGCCACTTCGGCGGCCTGTTCGAAATTCCGTCCGGCTACAAGCATCCCGTGCTCGTCAGCAGCATGGACGGCGTGGGCACCAAGATCATGGTGGCGCGCGCCGCACGGCGCTACGAGACGGTGGGACAGGACCTCGTCAATCACTGCGTGAACGACATCCTGGTGCAGGGTGCGAAGCCGCTTTTCTTCCTCGATTACGTGGCGGCGGGCAAGATCGAGCCGACCATGGTGGCGAGCGTGGTGGCGGGTCTCGCCACCGCATGCGCGGAGAACGAATGCGCGCTGATCGGCGGGGAGACGGCGGAAATGCCGGGTCTTTACCAGGAAGGCGATTTCGACCTGGCCGGCACCATCGTCGGCATCGTGGAGCGCGACAGGATCATCGACGGAACGCGCATCGCACCCGGCGATGTGATTTTCGCGTTACCCTCCAACGGCCTGCACACCAACGGCTACTCACTGGCACGCCGCATCATCTTTGACGTGATGAAGCTGGATGTCGACGCCCGCGTCGACGAGCTCCACGCCACCGTGGCGGACGAGCTCCTGCGCGTGCACCGCTCCTACCTGGGCGCGGTCATGGCGCTGCGCGCCCAAGCCGACATCAAGGGCCTCGCGCACATTACCGGCGGCGGCATCCTCGAAAATCTTCCGCGTATCTTTCCGAAAGGCTGTGCCGCGCGCATTGAAAAAGGCACGTGGCCGGTCCCGCCGGTCTTCACCATGCTTGCGCGCGAAGGGGACGTGGTGGAGGCAGAGATGTACCGCGTGTTCAACATGGGCGCCGGCATGTTGATCGTGGTACCGGCAGCCGATGCCGCGAAGATGCCCTCGCGCATCGAAGGGTTGGACGTCTATCGCGTCGGCACCATCGTCAAAGGCGATGGCGACGTAACGCTCGTCTAAGCGCTAGGGCGCGCCCGTCGGGATTACGTCCAGACCGACTGGCTCGCGAGAGCCCGCGTCCGACGCCCAGTTGGCATCTCCCGACGAACCGATCGTGATCAGGGTTCCCGGATCCGCCGAGGTCGGCAGGCCGAAAGCGAGGAACACGTTGTTCTTCGTATCCAGCGTGTACAAATACTTCAGCGACCTGTCGATGGCCAGGTCTTCCTGGATTCCCGCCGCATCTCCGGCGCCGCGGGTGAAGAAGCTGTACGGCGTCGTGAGCGTGCCGTCGTGCGTCACCTTCACGATCGCTTTCGTCGCCGCCGTCTCGACCAGGATGTATATCGATGCATCCGACTTGTCCACGACCATGCCGCGCGCCCCGTCGCTGATGTCGATATCGAGTGCGGCCGCCATCACATTCTCCACAGGTCCTGACGGCGTAATTCCATTCATGGGGAGGCGCTTGAGCCGGCGGTCCTTCTTGTAGATGTAGTAGAGGTCGCCGTTCGCCGGATCGCACGCGAGCGCGTCGCTGTTGGCCGCATCGCGATCAAAATCCGATCCCGGGTAGATCGAACCTGCAAAACGGGTCAGCGTGTCGCGACACGTGGCGTAAAACGGGCCCCTGGCGTCGCAGCCCATGATGGCGCCTCCCGGCGTCATCGCCAGCTCCGCACCCTGGGTGCCGTCGATAGGCGCGGGCTCGAGGGTCGCGAAGTGTGTCGCCGCGCCGTTGGTCGCCACGCGGACGATTTCATCGTGCGGGCCGTACCACGCGAAAAACAGATCGCCGTTGGCCGCGAACACACAATCGCCCACAGAAATTTGAAAGCCGGTGTCCGTGTAGGTGCTGACGAGATTGGCTGTGAACGTCACCTGGGGGCCGCCGCTGTTGATTGCGTAACGCACGAGTGCCGCATGCCCGCCGCCGAGGCTCGACGCGCGCGTCAGCATCACGAGGTTGTGGGCGGGAGAGAACGACGCGGAGAAGGTCGGGTCCTCTTCCACGCAGTAGTATTCGGCTGATGTCGCGGTCGCGGTTGCGCCCAGCGCGGAGTTTTCCGCCACCGTGATACGCATGCGATTGAGGCCGGTATTGGGGCCGAGCGTCCAGGCCACCGACGTGCGCCCGTCGTTGTTGGTGGTTGCCGAGCTGCGCGAAAGGTGGCCGCCGCCTTCGACGACCTGAAAGTGAACAGTGGCGTTGGCTGCCGCGGCGCCCTTGTCATCGGTCACGCGCACGACGACGGGCTCTTCCAGCTTGGTGCCCTTGCGCGTATATTGCGCATCGCCGGACACGATCTGGAGCGAGGACGGAGGCGGCGGCGGAGACGTGCTGTTGTCGCTGCACGCGACCAGGAACGTCAGCAGTGCGAGCGCATATGTGCCATGACGAAGACGCCGGAATCGAAGGTCTGAAGTCGGCATGCAGGCAACCCCGTAATGATTGAGTGGTCTAGGGCCGGCGGTGGGATGGCACCGGCACGCCATGGTTCAATTGGGCCAGTGCCAACACGATAACACCCGACCCCCGCAAACGCAACGCCCACAGGAGGAAAAACCGATGCGCGCCATGGTTCCACTGGCCGAAGGCTTTGAGGAAATCGAGGCCGTTACGATCATCGACATTCTGCGCCGCGCCCATATCGACGTGACGGTTGCCGGCGTGGGCGGAATGCGGCCGTCCGGATCACACGGGATTTCCGTCGCGTGCGACGCACCCATCGAGGCCTGCCAGGACGAGCATTATGACGCCATCGTGCTTCCGGGTGGGCCAGGTACACGGCGCCTTCGTGAAAGCCCGGAGATAATCGCGGCCGTTACTCAGTCTGCTTTGCGCGGTGCCATCGTGGCCGCGATCTGTGCGGCGCCCATTGTGTTGGACGCGTGCGGTCTCTTGAAAGGGAAACGCGCGACAAGTCACCCTGATCAAGCTCCTGAGATGAAAAGCTGTACCTACGTGGAAGAAGATGTGGTGGAGGATGGGAACATCATCACGAGTCGCGGTGCCGGAACCTCGATCGCGTTTGCCGCGGCCGTGGTGAAAAGACTGGCGGGCGAGGACGCCGCACGCGACATCCTCGCCCGCATCCAGTACCGGTCCGGCGCTTAGCGCGCCGGCCTCTACTGGACACCTGTCCAGTAGGCCCGACGCATGTT
>DATEHD010000114.1:0-5884 GCA_035279765.1 Candidatus Krumholzibacteriia bacterium
CCGTCTCGTCGTGGAGCGCAATCAGCGCCGGGGGCACGGTGCCAAAATGTTCCCAGTCGTCGGAGATGCGGCAAACTTTGACACGGGCCCGGACCTGGCGGGGCAGTGCGTGGGAGAAGCGGCTGTTCGAGAGCCACAATACGTCGGGTTGTGCGAAGCCGAGGCGTTTGAGCACGCCACGCAACGAGGGTGTAGTGGCATCGAGTGTGCGCCGGGCAAGAAAGCGTGAGCGCAGAAGCGGGCGATCGACCACGGGAAGGAACGTCCGCGCGTAATACTCGGTGATGCGCTCTTCGGCCACAGCGCCGCCTTGCTTCCAGACTTGGACGCGACGCCTGGTCTCGGGATCGTTGTGGCTGCGCATCATGACACTGAGCCAGCACACCTCCGCGCCGTGCTGCGCGAATTGCCGTGCGATGGCGTGGGAGCCGACCTGGGTGGTTCCGCGGAAGTCGGTCGCTTCGGCCATGAGGACTCGCGTCATCGCAGCATCTCCTCGCGGGAGAAAAAAACCCTCCGGCCCTGGTTGGTCGCGAGGGCCGGAGGGTCAAACGACCTACTATCGCATTTCAATGGTGCCGAAGGGGGGACTCGAACCCCCACGAGGTTGCCCTCACTGCGCCCTGAACGCAGCGCGTCTACCAATTCCACCACTTCGGCCCTGATGAAAAAACTCCAGCAGGCATGGCAGCAAAAAGGAGCGAGACAAAGGCAAAGCCAAGAGCCAGATGTCTCTCGCCTTTCAGCGACCGGCAGAGTAGTTCATCATGGTGGAAAAGTCAATTGAAAGGGGGCCTGAGAGCGGGTTCTTTCAATGCTACAAGATATTGTGGAGTAGCAGGTTACAGGATACCATCGGCGGAGGCACCGGGCCCTGAGGACGATATAGCGGACATAATCAGGTAAATACTAAGTTGTTTCTCATTTGCCAGTTGCCAGCGTACGCGCCTCACCCGTAGTGTGGCGTTTCAGCACCATGACAGTCGTCATTCAAAACAAGAAAGCTCGCCACGATTTTGCCATTCTCGAGACCATCGAGGCGGGCATTGCGCTCCGCGGCACGGAGGTGAAATCGCTGCGCGAAGGCCGCGCCAATCTGCGCGACTCATACGCCCTGCTCGAAAACGGTGAGGTGCTGCTGCGTGGGCTTCAGATCATGCCGTATTCACACACCTCGGACCGCGCCATCGACCCGATGCGCGACCGCAAGCTGCTCCTGAATCGCGAGGAGATCCGCAAGCTCACCATCAAGATCAACGAGAAGGGAATGACCCTGGTGGCGCTCAAGGTCTACTTCACCCCGCGCGGAATTGCGAAAGTGGAGCTCGGCCTGGCGAAGGGCAAGAAGCTCTACGACAAGCGCGAGGCCATCGCCGAACGCGAGACACGCCGCGACGTGGATCGGGCCTTGAAGCGGGCGCGAGAGTCATAAGCGCTGCGCGGCGCGCGACCGACGTGTCGGGGCAGGCCCATCGCGAAGGAGCGAGCGAGGATCACCCGGCGTAGCGCGCTGCCGCGAAATTGCGCGCGCTACGGCGGGAAGCCGAGCGAAGCGGTCGCTGGGCCAACACGACACGTCGTGGCAGCGCCGCCCTCCACAAAGCCCCACCTCGTACTCGACCGTCTTCAACCCCTCTGGTATCGTCCCGCCATCCCATGATTCGCCGACTGATCATTCTCGCGCTTGTCGTTTTCGCAGGGGTGGGTGTCTACACGCCGACCCGGGCAGACGATACGGCCGAAGTCGTCTATGACGACGGACGGCCGACGGAGCACGTGCCGCTGCTTCGCGTTTCCGGTGAGGACAATGTGTGGTTCTTGCGCGCCAACGATGTGGCGCGCCTGTTTCGCGCCACCCAGTTCTGGAACGCATCCAGCCGCAAGATCGTGCTCGGGATCGGCAGGGCCCGCTTTGTCATCACGGTTGATACGCGCGTGGTGGTTGTCGACGGGGAGCCGTACATGATGCGGACCCCGGCGCGCTACGAAGACGGCTTCGTCCTCGTGCCGATGGAGTTTATGCTCGAGATCGCCGCGCAGCAGACACCGCGGGATTTTGAATGGGACGAGAATGCGAAGCGCCTCACGGTCAAGGGCGCGGGCTTCAACGTGACCGGCATCAAGTTCGACACCGCGCCCACACGCACGACGGCGACGCTTACGCTCACCGAGCCGCTTGTTTACCACGTCGACAACAGCACGGCGGGGCTGGTGCGGCTCAAGATCTACGGCGCTCGCGCGGACCTGCACGCGCTCACCGTGCGCGACGCGCACGGGCTGGTGCGCGGTGTGCGTACCGAGCAGACCGAGCGCGATGCCTACGTGACCTTCGATGTCTCGCGCGAGGTGAAGCAGCTGCGCGTGGACAGGAGCGACAGTCCGCCGCAGATTACCGTGTCGCTCGACAAGTCCGGCGCGGCGTCCGACAGCGGCATGGTCGTGCTCGACGAAGGCGCCCAGGTGCGGCGCTCCTTCGTCATCAGCAAGGTCTGCATCGACGCCGGCCACGGCGGCCGCGATCATGGCAACGAGAACAACGGCGCAGCGGAGAAAGATGTCACGCTGGCCATCGCGAAGATCGCGGCAGAGAAGATCCACGACGAGCTCGGCCTCGATGTGGTGATGACGCGCACGGACGATACGCTGGTCGGGCTTCGCGATCGCACCGAGATTGCCAACAAGGCCAAGGCCGACCTGTTCATTTCGATCCACTGCAACAGCTGGTTCAACGACCAGACCAATGGCTTCGAATCGTATTTCCTCTCGCCGGCGCGCAGCGAGTCCGAACGCGCGCTGGCGCGTTTCGAGAACCAGTCCGGCGGCAAAACGGCCAAGGCCGATGCGCCCGATGAGGACGTGCAGTTCATCCTCTGGGACCTGGTCCAGAATGCTTACATATCAGAGAGCAGTTCACTCGCCGAGACCATCCAACGCGAGATGACGTCGCGCCTGGGCCTCAAGAGCCGCGGCGTGAAGCAGGCCAACTTCGTCGTGCTGCAGGGAGCGAAGATGCCCGCGGTTCTGATCGAGACCGCGTTCCTCTCCAACCCGGACGAGGCGCAGAAGCTCACCGATCCCGACTTTCAGCGCGGCATTGCGGACGGCATCGTCGCGTCGATTAAACGCGTGCAGGAGCAGTACCGTTAGTGGATAACAGCTTCGACGATATCCCGCGCGAGCGCGGCGGGCTCTCGGGCCGCCGCATTGCGCTCATCGGGGTTCTCACGTTTGCAGCGCTGGGGATCGCGTTGTGGCTGGGCACGCGTCCGAAAAAGGCGCCCGAGGCTCCGGTGGCGAAGAAAGTCGAGAGCGTTCCGGAGGGAACGCGCAACGTGACGCTCTACTTTGCCGATACGGACGAGCCCGAGATTCACGGCGAAACCCGCGAGCTTGCCGTCGGCCATCGTCTCGACGAGCAGGTGCGCCAGGTCGTCGAGGCGCTGGTCTCGGGGCCGGCTGGGAAGGACGGAATCAGCGCCATCCCGGCGGGCACGAAGCTGCTTTCCGTCATGGTGGAATCGGACAGCGCGACAGTATACTTGGATTTCTCGAGCGAGCTCGTGTCGGCGCACCCGGGCGGAAGCGCGGCGGAGTACTGCACGATCGCGTCGATCGTGCGCACCGTGGGCGAAAACTTCCCCGAGCTGCAACGTGTGCAGCTCCTGGTGGATGGCGCGCAGGTGGAATCGATTGCGGGACACGTGCGCGCGGATCAACCTTTCATCGTCAAGGAATGGCGCTAGCAGACATGTCACAGCAACCCATCGGCGTTTTTGATTCCGGCATCGGCGGACTCACGGTGCTCAAGGAGCTCCTGGATTTCCTGCCGAACGAGAATTTCGTCTATTTCGGCGACACGGCGCGGGTGCCGTACGGCAACAAGAGTGCGGATACGGTGCGGCGTTTCTCGATCGAAAACGTGAAGCTGCTGCAGGAGCGCGGGGTGAAGATGGTGGTGGTTGCGTGCAACACCGCCACCGCCGATGCGCTTCCGGCCCTGCAGGCCGAATTCAAGCTCCCCATCATCGGAGTCATCCAGCCCGGCGTGCGCGCGGCACTGGCGGCGACGCACAATCACCGTATCGGCGTGATCGGAACCGCGGGCACCATCCGCTCGATGGCGTACCAGAATGCGATTCTCGCGGTGAGCCCCGACGCGCGCGTGGTATCCAAGGCGTGCCCGCTCTTTGTGCCGCTGGTGGAAGAAGGATGGACGGACACACCGGTGACGCGCATGGTTGTGGAAGAATATCTGAAGCCGTTCGCGGGTCTCAGCATCGACACGCTCGTGCTCGGCTGCACGCACTACCCGCTCTTGAAGCCGGTGATCGCAGCGCTGCTCGGGAAGGGCGTCACGCTGGTGGACTCCGCGGTGGAGATCTCGCGCGAAGTCGGCGTGGTGCTCAAGCAGCAGAAGCTCGCATCCAAGGGCCCCGGCGGCCACTTCGATATCATCCTCAGTGATACCAGTCCCACCTTTGCCGAGATTGCGTCTCGCTTCCTGGGCCGTCGCGCGCCCGAGATCGAGCTCGTCTCGGTGCGTTAACGGAAGGAAGTGAATGCGAAAAGACGGAAGAACGACTGACCAATTGCGTCCGGTGACGATCGAGCGTGGCTTTCTGCGCCACGCGGAAGGCTCGGCGCTGATCTCGCTGGGAGAGACACGCGTCATCTGCAGCGCCACGCTCGAGCCCGGCGTGCCGCGCTGGATGATGGGCTCGGGCAAGGGCTGGATCACCGCGGAGTATGGAATGCTCCCGCGCAGCTCGAAGCAGCGCATCCCGCGTGAAAACAATCGCGGACCCAGCGGCCGCACGCACGAGATTCAGCGCCTGATCGGACGCAGTTGTCGCGCCGCCGTGTCGATGAATCTGCTCGGGGAGAACACGATCCTTATCGACTGCGACGTGCTCGAAGCGGACGGGGGGACGCGCACAGCGTCGATCACCGGTGCCTGTGTGGCGCTGCACGACGCCATCTCCACGCTCGAGCTGCGCGAGCATCCCATGAACTTCCTGATTGCTGCGGTCAGCGCGGGCATGGTGAACGGCAGTCCTTATCTCGACCTCGCGTACACGGAAGATTCCTCGGCCGAAACCGACCTCAACGTGGTGATGGCGGAGAGCGGCGCGTTCATCGAAGTGCAGGGCACCGCGGAGCGTGTGCCCTACACGCGCGAACAGCTCGATTCGATGCTGGCTTTGGCGCGCGCCGGCTGCGACCAGCTCTTCGCGGCGCAGCGCAAGGCGCTCGGCCTCACGGATTGATCGTTTTGAAGCTTGTGCTTGCCACTCACAACCGTGACAAGACGCGCGAGATCGTCGACATGCTCGCCGGTCTCGATGTCGAGGTCGTGACGCTCGATGCCTACCCGGAGTTTCCGCCCACCATCGAGGATGGCGACACGCTCCAGGCCAACGCGCTGAAGAAAGCGCGCGAGGCGAGCGAACACACTGGTTACTCCGCGCTCGCGGACGATACCGGCCTCGAAGTGGATGCGCTGGATGGCGCGCCCGGCGTGTACTCGGCGCGCTACTCGGGCGCAGGAGCAACCTACGCGAGCAACTGCGCCAAGCTGCTGAGCGAGATGAAGGATGTTCCCGGGGGAAAACGCGGCGCAAAGTTTCGCACAGTCATGGCGCTCTCTCTCGTGTCTCGGGATTCAGCTCGGGTGAAGGTTGGTGATGGGGAGAAGCGCGTTGCCGAGTATCTGATTACAGACGGACTGATCATTGGAGAAATCGCAAGCGTCTCGCGCGGTTCGCAAGGCTTCGGGTACGATCCGGTGTTCGTCGATCGTGCCTCTGGTCACACGCTTGCGGAACTTTCCCTTGCTGAAAAGAACCGGACCAGTCATCGTTACCGCGCGTTGATCGAGATGCGC